>NZ_JBSRDC010000048.1:0-38969 GCF_055145285.1 Salinivirga sp.
AGGTTGGACAATCAGTTTCAGACCATGGACACTGATTTATTCTCTGGAGTTTCAAAACAAAGCTGAAGCCATTAAAAAAGAAAAACAACTAAAATCAGGCAAAGGGCGTGAATTCATCAGAAAGGTGGTTTTGCCGCAATATTTAAACGGTAGCTCGCCGGGCTAATATCCGCCTCAGGCGGACAGGCTCTTTTTAGAAAAAAGACAAAAATTGTGCTCTTTTTCCAAGGATTAATAGACCTGTAGATAAATTTCCTCCCTTGAGTTTTCATCAGCCTCAAATAGTTCTCCTTTGTTGGTTTAAATAATTTTTGTTATTACATTTGGCTTGAAACGTTTTAACATGAGAATATTTCCGCGTAAATATTTTATTAATCCCTTTATAATTGCACTTGCTGCATTACTCATTTTCACACCAATATATTTGTTCATTACTCCAAAATATAACCTGGACACTGTAAGTAGTGAGCAGAACACCCGCTACACGTATTACTATGACCTGAATTACGATGGCGTTTGCGAAAAAATCGATTATTATGGATACCATTTATCTGACAGCTACAAAAGAACAACCGTTATCCTAAAAAACCAGAACAACAGCATTAAAGGAATCTGGAACCATAATGGACGATTTCTGCTGCATTCAAAACCATTTTTTACAGACTATGACAGTGATAATGAAGCTGAAATTTTCACATTCCATCGGCGCGGTGATTCAATATTTCTAAATGGCATTAATCCTGAACGGAGAGATAAATTCTTTTTGACCGATCGTTTGTTAGATACCAGCCAACTTGTAAACGGTACGGTTGACCTAAAAATCTATAACATCTCGACGCATGACAGCAATGCTGATGGATATAAAGAGTTGGTGTTTACTATTAACGCCGGCTTCTCATTACAACCCAGAAATTTGTATACTTACGATATAAAAAACGACTCCCTGATAAAAAGCCCGGCCAATTACGTTCATTTTGGAGGAACAGAAGCTATAACAGCTGATTTGGACGACGACGGTAATCTGGAATATATTATGCAAACACATGCAAGCGCTAACCTTATAAATACAGATGTACCCTATCCTGATAATAAAAGTTATTTAATGGTGCTCAATGAAAATTTAGAATTTGCATTTAAACCCTATGAGGTTCATTCATCTTTATCAACACTTTATTCATATCCATTAAAATACCAGGGCAATAAATATATATTAAGTTATTTCCAAAGTTATGATGATGCCCCAATGGATAGTTTGATGCTTTTTAATACAAGAGGAAAACAAATTGCAAGCAGACCGCTGGATGAAAAAGGCGCACGGCTGCTTTTTCCAACAGATTACGCCGGGAATGGCCTGAATTTTTTGAAAACGCCCAGGGCAATATTTAGCAATGGAAATGTGGCCGAATACGACACGCAACTCCAAACAGTAAGGCGTTATAAGTTGCCTTTTGAAAAAATCTTTTTATTACTGCCCATACAAATTTGGATAAACACCCAACCTGGATATGCCATCATTTCTAAAAATAAAGTGAGTTTTACAAATGCAAATCTGGATATTGTCGCACAAACCCCAATAGAAAATATTACAGGTTTAAAGCATATTACAATAGTTACAAGAGGACAAAATAAAAGACCATACTACTTTTTACAGAGCTCAGAAAAAAAATACCTTTTAGACCTGCATTTTAATAAATGGTACTCGCATTGGTGGATTGTTATCCTTATCGCGGGTTTTCTGTTTTGGCTTATAGCATACCTAATCAAAACAGCCTTTACCCTTGTAAAAGAATATAACATGTCAAAAGTCCTCACAGAGCGAGAGGACCACAAAACACAACTCGCCAGAGAGTTGCACGACGAGCTTGGAAGCCGAATTACCGGATTAAAACTTAAAATTGCCAGTTTACAACAAGATAAATTTCAAAATGACCTGCAAGAACTCTCTGTTGACCTGCAAAAAACGCACGAAGAGGTGCGAAGTATCATCTATAACCTGGCTCCACCGCATATTGCCGGAAGTAATTTTTACATTTTGATTAAACAGCTTACCGACAACTATAAAACACTGAATTCATTTCAAATTAAACTCGAATGTTTACCCGATTATAACATATTCGATAATCTTGATGATTTTTTGCAAAAAGAGCTTTACCGGGTTGTTCAGGAGGCCTTGAATAATGCAGCAAAACACGCCCGGGCCTCAGAGGTTATCATTCAATTCTTTAAACGTGGCGATGTGCTCGAATGCTTCATTGATGACAATGGTGTTGGCTTCGAAACAGAAAAATCTTTTAACCGTATGAAAGGACAGGGGATTAAAAGTATGGAAACTCGAGTAAAAATGCTCAAAGGGCATTTTCATATATATGCAGCCACAAATAAGGGCACAGGTATTGCTATACAGGTCCCCATAAAATCACAAAAAAATGACAGAAAAGAACTTTTCAGTTTTATTAGTAGACGACCACAATATCATTACAGAAGGAGTAAAAGCGCAAATAAAAAACGTTTATGAAAATGCAGAAGTTTATTCTGCCAATAGCGAAGTCGAAAGCTTAAAGATACTTGAATCCGAAAAAATTGATATCGCAATAATTGACTTATCGGTTGATAATTTTCTTAGTGCACTTAAATTTCCACAACAGATTCTGGTAGGCTTTCCTGATATTAAAATCATTGTGTTCAGCATGCATACTGAACACTCAATTATCAGAACCCTTGTTGAACAAGGTGTTTCAGGGTACGTTACGAAGGTTTCCCCAGTCACTGAAATTATAAAAGCTTTAACAAGCACCCTGAACGGAGAGAAATATTTCTGTGCCGAAGCCCAAAAAGCGATATTTTCAGATGAAAACAATGGTGAGCCCTACTTAATTTTTACGCATCGTGAAAAACAAGTAATTAAAATGATTGCAGAAGGCAAAACCACAGCTGAAATGGCAAGAATTTTAAAGATTACGGTCAATACGGTAGAATCGCACAGAAAAAACATTTACCATAAAACCGGAACCAATAACATGGCACAACTGGTAAAAATAGCTCTTACCCATGGCATAGTAGAACTATAGTCCAGATTACCATTCTATTGACCCAGTCGCTATTACCGACGGGCTGGCTTTAATAAGTTTTTCGGTATAAGGCGAAGATGCATGTTTAAATATTTGACTGGCTTCTCCTGTTTCTTCAATTAGTCCATCTTTCATAACAATAATGCGATCAGACATATAATGAACCACTTCAAGGTCGTGGGATATAAAAATATAGCTCAATCCAAATTTCAGCTTAAGTGAATTTAATAAATTAAGAATTTTTGCCTGTACCGATACATCAAGTGCTGCTACAGCCTCATCGAGTATTAAAATATCCGGACCGGGAGCGAGCGCTTTGGCAATAGCAACGCGCTGCCGTTGGCCTCCCGATAATTCATGTGGGTACCTGCCAGCAAAGGTGTCTGGAAGGTCTACCTGCTCAAGCAGCTCTTTTACCAAAAGCGCCCTGGCTTTGCGCGTTTTACCGCGACCATGCACTTTTAATATCTCATTAAGCATTGTGCCAGTTTTCATAACCGGATTAAGCGATGCATAGGGATCCTGGAAAACAAACTGAACCTTTTTGCGAAAAATTAACTCCTTTTTACGGTTGCGAAATCCAATTGGCTGTTTATCTAAAAAAATCTGTCCCGAATAAGGAATCAATTGTAAAATAGCTTTGCTTAAAGTGGTTTTGCCACACCCCGACTCACCCACAACGCCAAGGGTTTCACCTTTTCTCAGGTTAAAACTCACAAGTTTCAGTGCCTGAAAATCTGTCTGCTTTCGCTGCCTATAGTGTACATCTATAGCGTGGCCATCAATAATAGTTTCATCAGAAATTACAGGCCATTTTCGTTTTTTTAATTCACTGTCTTTTTCTATTTGTTCAATTACTGGCAGTATAAACCCTTTGTGTTTATATGTTGGCCTGCAGGCAAGCAGCCCCCTGGTATAATGATGCGCTGGTGATGACACGATATGCGAATAAGGTCCTTGCTCTACAATTTCACCATCTTTCATAACCATCACATAGGCTGCAAAATCATTTAAAAGTGCAAGGTCATGGGTGATAAATAAAACTGTAAGGTTTAACTCCTGTTGCAACTCTTTTATAAGCTGAATAATTTCTTGCTGTACCGTAACATCCAACGCAGTTGTAGCTTCATCGGCAATAAGTAATGCCGGGTTATTTATAAGCGCCATGGCAATCATAACCCTTTGCCGCTGCCCTCCTGATAACTGGAATGGATAGGCGTTAAACATTCTTTCCGGATTTGGTAATAAAACCTTTCGGAACATCTCCATTACCCGCTCGCGTGCTGCTTTTTCACCGGTCTTATGATGTAATAAAAAAGCCTCCTTGACCTGGTGTCCCACTTTTTGCGATGGATTGAGACTTGACATGGGGTCCTGAAAAATCATTCCGGCAGCATTACCTCTGAATCGCATTAACTTCTTTGCAGACAGGTCATTTATTTGCAAATGCTGTTCTTCTTTAAGATGGAAAGAAATATTTCCTTTAATGCTTAAGGTGCATGGTAAAAGCTGCATGAGTGACAATGCTGTGAGCGACTTGCCACTACCCGACTCCCCAACCAAACCTGTAACTACCCCTGGCTTCAGTTCAAAACTTATATCATTCACCAACTTTGTATTAGTGGCAGCTACTGAAATGCTTAACTTATCAACTTTTACTTTACTCATAGCGTTATAACCATGGTTGGAATTAGAATAGAAAATTACAATCTTGCACCGTAAAATTACAAATCTTATAAAAGTAAGGTTTTGAACGAAGAAAAAATAACACAAGCAGAAACTTTGATGGAGGAATTAAAAAAAATTCTGCTCGAAATCACCTGGGGTGATAAACGTTACACTTACAATAACCAGAAACTCATTTTACCATGGTTGCATGAAGACTATCGCTATAGCATAAAAAAGCTCAATCTCTCCAGTGATAAAGAACATTACTATCTGGAAAAAATTGAGCATATTATTGGCGAATACGCCGAGTTTTATTAAAAAACTTACATCTTACGAATTTTTTTAAGAATCATATCTACACTTTCCTCAACGGTGTGTTTTGAAGTGTCTACCTCTATTTCAGGATTTTCAGGCGCCTCATACGGATCGTCGATGCCGGTAAATTGTTTAATCTCTCCGCTTCTTGCTTTCTTATATAAACCTTTCACATCGCGTTCTTCGCAAACCTCCAGTGGCGTGCTTACATACACCTCAACAAAATTCTGACACTGACTGCGCACAAACTCTCTTGATTCGCGATAAGGGGAAATAAATGAGGCGATTACCGTAACACCATTTTCTTCGAGCTTAGAAGCTAAAAAACCAACACGCCTCACGTGCCTGTTTCGCTCTTCCTTGCTAAATCCTGTTTTGGGAAAAATATTACGTATTATATCTCCATCGAGCTGCTCTACCTTAAAATTCTGTGCTTTCATTTTTTTGTATAAAGCCTCTGCTAAGGTAGACTTCCCACTACCCGATAAACCAGTAAACCAAACAACCTTTGGGGTATATTCTTTACGGCCATAGTTCAGTTTATTCCAAATGCGCTCGTGGGCATAAAAAAACATAAGTTTAAGTGTGGCTTCAAAACCTCCCACATATGCAGCCCAATCCCAACGCTCAGTAAAAGCGTACACAAGTGCTGTGGTAGTAAGCGTAGCAATTAACCGCCATGAAATGGCTTTCACAATCGAACGGGATCTTGATTCTCGTATCATTTATACTTTTTTTAGAATCTGACAAAACTAATAAATAAATAGGCAACTTGGAAAAAGCCCTTTGAAAACTTTATGAAATATCTTTTTTAAAGAACCAGTTCAGGAATTTTAATGATTAAGTTTAAATAAAGATAGCTATGAAGAACATCTAAGCAAAATTACGGCACAAATTGTGTGTAACCAAGTTTAATAATTTTTTTAAATATACATAATGAAACGATTTGTTACCTTAATAGTGCTGTTGGCAACTTCTCAATTGGCTTTCGCACAAACCAACAGCAGTTTAGCTTATGGCACAGATACTACGTTTGAATTCACAACCTGGAACATAGAGCATTTCCCTAAAAATGGAGCAACTACAATTAGCTACACAGCCCAGGTTATAGAAATGATGGACCTTGACATGCTAGCACTGCAAGAAATTGAAGATGAAGCTGCATTCAATGATCTTTTAAATGAACTACCCGGTTATGAAGGTTTCTGGACAGAGTACTATTACTCTGGCATGGCATATCTTTATAAACCTGATATTATTACTGTTGACAATACATACAAAATATTAACCTCATACGACCGTGAATTACCCAGAGCTCCTTTTGTTGCTGAAATAACAGTTGGTAGCGAGCAATTTATTTTAATGAACAATCATTACAAATGTTGTGGTGATGGTTACCTCGATCAAAGTGACTCCTGGGACGAGGAGACGAGAAGGTATGATGCTTCTGTGCGTATTAAAAACTATATCGATAATAATTTTGCCAATGATCAGGTAATTATTTTAGGCGATTTAAACGATGAGCTCACAGATAACACATCCAATAACGTATTTCAACCCTTTATTGATGCAAGCGCAGACTACATGTTTGCTGATATGTCGATAACAGAATTACCATCCAGCGATTGGTCTTATCCAACCTGGCCTTCGCATCTTGACCACATTATGGTTACGAATGAAATATTTGAAGATTTCGTTAATGGAACACCAGATATTGCATGCCTGAAACCCGATGATGAAATTGCCGGAGGATGGTCAGTTTATGAAGACAATATTTCTGATCACAGACCGGTTGCTTTACGTATCAGGATGCCACAAAACGAAACCTCAATTGGTAATACCAGCAAAAGCAACAAATTGCAAATTTACCCCAACCCTGCAAACAAAACACTGAACGTTAGCACTGCAAATAATCAAACAGGCCAAATCTTACTTTTTAACTCAATTGGAAAATTACAAACAACAATTCAGGTTAACGCGCATTCTAACCATTACAGAATTGAAGCAGAAGAATTCACCCCGGGCTTGTATTTCATAAAATGGCAAAATGCAAAGGGGCTTACCATAACTCAAAAAGTAATTATAAACCATTAAGGATATTTTATCAGATTATAAAAACGGGGCTTTCAAAAAGTCCCGTTTTTATTTTTAATGGGTGTGTTCAATCGCCTGAAAAATTGAACAAAAACAGATACAAACCCAAAATGTAGCACAAAATAATTTGTTGTTGTAAAGAATTGGAATAAAAAAGCCGGCTCCCGCCGGCTCATATATTGTGTCGTTATATACTTTTATTCGGGGAAATACCCTTTCATAATGCCTCGTTTCGAATTTTTAACAAACATTATTACTTCATCTCTTTCTTTACTGGCTGGCATTTCTGCCTCTACAAACTTAACAGCTTCCGTATTATTCATGCCCTTGAGAAAGATAATGCGATATATATCCTGTATTTCCTGTATTTTTTCGTTGGAGAATTGCCTGCGGCGCAAACCAATAGAATTTACACCTGCATAGGAAATCGGGTTGCGTGCGGCTTTCACATAAGGTGGAATATCTTTGCCAATAAGCGAGCCTCCGGAAACCATTACGTGCGATCCGATATGACAAAACTGATGCACAGCACTCATCCCACCAATTATGGCGAAATCATCAATTTCAACTTCACCTGCCAATTGGGTAGAATTCGCTATTATAATGTTGTTGCCAAGGATACAATCAT
The DNA here is from genome assembly GCF_055145285.1 of Salinivirga sp. Taxonomy (NCBI): domain Bacteria; kingdom Pseudomonadati; phylum Bacteroidota; class Bacteroidia; order Bacteroidales; family Salinivirgaceae; genus Salinivirga; species Salinivirga sp. Next base: position 7,774 of record NZ_JBSRDC010000048.1, read on the forward strand.
GCGCAATATGCATATAGGCCATCAAAAGGTTATTGTTACCCATGACTGTTTTTCCTTTCGCGCTGGTTCCTCTGTTTATCGTAACACACTCTCTGATTGTATTATTATCGCCTATTTCAACTGTTGTTTTTTCGCCCTGAAATTTCAGGTCCTGAGGTATGGCGCTGATTACTGCTCCCGGAAAAATCTGATTATTCTTTCCAATTCGGGCACCATTCATAATGGTTACATTGGGGCCAATCCATGTGCCATCTCCTATCTCAACATCTGCTTCAATTGTTGTAAAGGGAGAAATAATTACATCTTTACCTATTTTTGCTTCAGGATGTATATTTGCCAGGTTTGTACTCATGTATATAAAGGTTATTTGTTTTTCACTTTGCTTATTTGTGCCATCAGTTCTGCTTCCATCACCATAGTATCACCAACCCACGCTTTTCCCTTCATGTGTGCAAGCCCTCGTCTTATAGGCTCAATCAATTCCAGGTCGAAAACTACAGTATCGCCGGGCACAACCATTTTCTTAAATTTTACCCCGTCAATTTTAAGGAAATAAGTTAAATAGTTTTCCGGATCTTCAACAGTATTCAATACAAGTATGCCACCAACCTGAGCCATAGCTTCTATCTGCAAAACACCAGGCATAACAGGTGAGCCAGGGAAATGCCCTACGAAAAATGGTTCATTCATTGTTACATTCTTAACACCTGTAACACGTTCCTGATCGAGGTGTATAATTTTATCAACCAACAAGAACGGTGGACGGTGTGGCAATGTCTCCTGAATCCTGACTACATCATAAACAGGTGCTTTTGTGGGGTCATATTGCGGCGCATTAGATTTTTTGCGGTTCTTTTTAATATTTTGACGTATCTTCTTAGCTACTTCCGTATTGGCAAAATGTCCGGGGCGCTTTGCCACTACTTTACCTTTTATTGGCTTTCCTATAAGCATAAAATCACCCACCAGGTCCAATAATTTATGACGCGCAGGTTCATTCGGATAATGTAATTCAAGGTTATTCAGATATCCTTCTTTAACCTCAATGCTTGGCTTGTTGAACAATCCGGCCAACCGATCTACATCTTTCTGCGGAACTTCATGTTCTACCACCACAATGGCATTGTCTAGGCTGCCACCTCGTATTAAGTTATTGCTAAACAAAAACTCTAATTCATGCCAAAAGGCAAATGTCCGCGCTTTAGAAATATCCTCCACAAAATTATCTAAGTTAGGTAAGCTGGCATACTGATGACCGAGTACCTTGGAATTATAGTCAATCATCACATCCACACTAAAGTGGTCGTCAGGATAAATATTAATCTCTATACCTTTCTCTGGCACAGAAAATTCTATTTTCTCCTTAATTTCATAATACTGACGCGCTTCATCCAACTCCTTGTTCCCTATTTCTTTGAACTTTTCAGCAAAAAATACAGAGCTTCCATCCATGATGGGTATCTCGTCTGCATTAATTTCAATAAGGGCATTATCGATATGTAAACCGGCAAGCGCTGCCATCAAATGCTCAATGGTATGGATGGTCACATCATCTTTACGTATGGTTGTACCTCTTGAGGTATCGACTACATTATCTGCCAGGGCAGGAATACGGCTTTCTTTATCAACATCTGTACGCGTAAAAACTATTCCATGGTTGGCCGCTGCCGGATTCACTGTCATTGTCACTTCATGTCCGGTATGAATACCCAAACCTTTAAACGTCACACTTTCCTTCAGCGTACTTTGCATTTCCTTCATAATCTCAATTTTACAAAACAGCACAAAAATAGAGATTATCCTGATTTATTTACCTCTAGAAAAGGATAAAATTCAGGTAATCTATTTTAAAGCCGTAAAAATAACGCTTTTAATTCTTATAGCTAGAAATTTGTATATTTTTATTTGTTTTTTACATCAAACCTCCATAAAAATAAGGCTATAAAAAATTTCCCCATTTCCGGAGAGGCTGGTGCCCAGGAAAAGGTTAGAACTTCATTCAACTACTACGCAGTAATTCAATTATTAATAAGTTTAAAAATTCGTTAGAGGAGATTATTGGGAGAACATTTATTTCTTCAAATAAGGGTGTGTTAGTGTCAAAAGGCTTGTATAGAATCTTTCTAAATTTAAATTATTTTAACAAAAGATAAAAAGTTGATTTGTAGGATTTTTGTTTGATGATAGGTGTTGTATTATTGTGTGTCTTTTCTTTAATCTTTTAGTTAAAGTAAAAAAATTAATTTAATGTAATATATAATTTACAAAATGCATTATATTTGTAAAACATATGTGACTTTATGACGAAGAAATCAATTAACCTCTTACCCAGAACAGAACGAATTCTGGAAGCTGTAGGAGAGCAAATCAAGCTTGCCAGGCTGCGTCGCAAGTATAGCAGTGAAATTGTAGCAGAGAGAGCTGGGATTAGCCGACCAACACTTTTGGCGATCGAAAAAGGTCAGCCCACAGTCGGTATTGGTCATTACCTTAATGTGCTAAAGGTAATGGGGCTCGAAAATGATTTTTTATTATTGGCGAAAGATGATGAGTTAGGTAGAAAATTGCAGGATGCTCAATTAAAAACAAAGGAGAGGGCACCTAAAAGAAGGTAAATATGGCAAAAAGAGACATTTATGTATATGCCGATTGGCAAAATATTAAAAAACCTATGCTTTTGGGTGTTTTGACATCTGATTTGCTTCGGGGAAAAGAGATTTTTTCTTTCGAATACAATGATGCATGGCTCTCTTCTGGATTTGCACAATCACTTGATCCTGATCTTCAGCTTTATTCAGGTCTACAATATTTGAATGATGCTGATAAAATCAATTTTGGAATGTTTTTGGATTCTTCACCAGATCGATGGGGAAGAGTGCTAATGCAGCGGAAGGAAGCTGCTGAGGCCCGATTACAGGAACGCACGACCAAAAAGTTATTTGAAACGGATTACTTGCTTGGTGTTTATGATGAACATCGAATGGGAGGACTCAGATTTAAAACAAGCGAAGATGGTCCGTTTTTAAATAATGATAAAAGAAACGCTGCACCGCCCTGGACATCTTTAAGAGAATTAGAGCAAATTAGTTTAAAGCTTGAGGATGAAGATGCAGTTGATAATCCGGAATATATAAATTGGTTAAACATGTTGATTAATCCTGGGTCCTCTTTGGGAGGAGCAAGACCAAAAGCGAGTGTTCTTGATCCTGATAATCATTTATGGATTGCCAAGTTTCCAAGTAAAAATGATGAAGCTGATGTTGGAGCATGGGAATTGGTTGCTTATGAGTTGGCGATTGCTGCCGGGATTGATATGGCTCAGTGTATGGTAAAAAAATACTCAAGTAAGCATCACACTTTTTTAACCAAAAGATTTGATCGTACAAAAACAGGTGAACGTATTCACTTTTCTTCAGCTATGACGCAACTTGGATATACAGATGGTGTTAGTGCAACCGAGGGAGCCAGCTATTTGGAGTTAGTAGATTTTATAACCACTTATGGTGCCAATGTGGAAGAGGACTTGCATGAATTATGGCGAAGAATCGTTTTTAGTATCTGCGTTTCTAATACTGACGATCATCTTCGAAATCATGGTTTTTTACTAACTAAGGAAGGTTGGAAGTTATCACCGGCTTTTGATATTAATCCCATAGAAACTGGAACCGGATTAAAACTTAATATTTCAGAAGATGATAATGCATTGGATATTGATTTGGCTATGGAGGTTTATCCATATTTTCGTTTAACTGAATCAAAAGCCAAAGAAATTATTGAGCAAGTCAAAAGTGCAGTAATTATGTGGCGAAAAGTAGCAGAGAAATATGAAATCTCAAGAACGGAACAAGAATTAAAAGCCAGTGCGTTTAATGTTATTAATTAAGTGAAAAACAGTTGATCCAGTAGCAGATAAAAATTCGGGGAGAATATTGGGAGAACTTTTTTACAAAAAACTGCTAGAAATATTAAATTTTGTATATTTGCCCTCGCTTTAAAAAAACCTATCAAGTATTTGACTGATAGGCTTTTATTTGTTGCGCCCAGGGCCGGGATCGAATCCCGAAATGCTAAAATTTTCAATTTTATTGGCATTTCGTGGACTCGCGCAAAATTTCTAAATCACAGATTTAGATTTTGCGGAGCCGGCACAGACATTGCTGTCCACAGAATTTTAAGTCCTGCGCTTGAGATTTATTGGTAGTAGTAGGTACCAATGAGGTTAAATGGTGCCATATTGGGCAAAGTATTTAAAAACCCTTTCTCGGTTTTTCATCCGTTTGAGCTTTTCTTCTAATTTGATGGCTTCTTGCCGGCTTTCCACCTGAAGGTAGGCCAGCATTTTCCAGGGTAGCTTATTCCGGGTAGATTGCACATAACCAGCATTATGGCGGATAAGCCGCTTTTCCAGATCACTCGTTTGACCGATATAGCGATCTCCTGTCTTTTGAGATTCTAGCAAATAAACAAACACTCGTTTTTCGTCTTTATTACGTCTATAAACAAAAAAACCTCCCCGTTTCCGGAGAGGCTGGTGCCCAGGGCCGGGATCGAACCGGCACGGACATTGCTGTCCACAGGATTTTAAGTCCTGCGCGTCTACCAGTTCCGCCACCAGGGCTCCTGTTCTTTTGTTTCTGGTAAACCTGAGCGAGAAACGGGACTCGAACCCGCGGCCCCGACCTTGGCAAGGTCGTGCTCTACCAACTGAGCTATTCTCGCTTTTGCGACGGCAAAGATGATACTTTTTTTATAAATGCCCAAATTTTTTTCGGACATATCAAGAAAATCATTTTTTGGCAATTTTTTCCAAATCTGCAGGCGTATCAATCGATATATTTTCAATGTCGGTTTCCCGCACCGCTATGCGATAGCCGTTCTCCAGCCACCTCAGCTGTTCCAGCGATTCGGCAACTTCAAGGCTACCCTGATCTAATTGAGTTATTTGCCTGAGTATATCGGTTCTGTATGCATAAAGGCCGATATGTTTGTAATATCGGTGTTTATGGAGCCATTTATTTTCTTCCAGGTTCCGATAATACGGAATAGGTGCGCGGCTAAAATATATGGCTTCACTATTTTTATTCAATACTACCTTGGGTTTATTCACATCAAAAAGATCTGTTTGCTGGTCAATTTGCTTCACCAAAGTAGCTATCTCGGTGTCAGACTCATCGAAGGCACTGCTCAATAGCTTTAACTGTTTGGCGTCAATAAACGGCTCATCGCCCTGGATATTAATTACCACATTAAAGGCCTGCCCCCCTTGCTGTTCAATTTTCCGGAGCGCCTCTGCACAGCGGTCTGTTCCTCTCTGATGTGTGTCGGCAGTCATAATCACCTTGCCGCCAAATTTTTCTACAGCTTGTGCTATTCGGCTATCATCAGTAGCAACATAAGTGTGCTCGAAAAAACCGGAAGCCCTCTCGTACACATGCTGAATCATAGGTTTATTATCGATTTTTGCCAATGGCTTTCCCGGAAAACGGGTAGAGCCGTATCTGGCCGGAATAAGGGCTAAAAACTGATTTTTCATTATTTCGATTTTAAAATAGTCAACACAATCGGCCTTCGATCTCGAGGCCCGTCAAATTCGCAAAAAAATATGTTTTGCCAGGTCGACAAACCCGGCTTCCCGTCCACAATGGGTATAGTTTCTGAGGGACCGACCAAACCAGCTTTGAGGTGGGCATCTCCATTCCCATCCTGGGCATCGTGTTCCCATACACCCTGCGGTATATATTTACGCAAAAGGTTTATCACATCATTTTGTACACTTGCATCCCAGTTCTCCTGTATCATGATGCCAGCAGTGGCTCCCTGTGCATATATATTCACAGCACCCTCCTGCACACCTGAAGCAGAAACAAACTTCTCAACCTGCCTCGTAATATCATATAACCCATTTTCTTCAGTGGTGCGTATATGGATAATTTGCTGCATAAAATTATTCTTTTGCTCAAAATTAATTAAAATGAATGTGATAGAAGGAAGCATTCAAAAGCTTTTTCTTATTTTTGAATATCAGGAATAATATATACAGGCTAAGAAAAGCATAAAACAAGGGTGTTTGTGGGCTTATCTTTGATTCGATTTGTTTAAATTTAAAAATTCACCAATGAAAACTGAAACCTACCATTGGAAAGTAAATAATAAAATGGTCTACGGAGCCACATGGATTCCTGAAAGCCAACCACAGGGCGTAATTATATTTATCCATGGAATTGGTGAACATGTGCACAGATACGACAGCTGGTTTGAAAGATTTATAAATCTGGGTTTTGCGGTTATATCTGCTGACCATCATGGTCATGGGCGATCGGAGGGCAAAAGAGGTCATTTTAAAAATTACTGCGAGCCAATGGATTTTACAACTATGCTTTTTGAAAAAGCAGAACAACACTTCCCCCATATTCCAAAAATTATATACGGTCACAGCATGGGTGGCAATATTGCCCTCAATTATTTAATTCGTAAATCACCAAAAGTTAAAGGCGCCATCATTTCTGCACCCTGGGTTGTACTGCTCAATCCACCCAAAAAATGGCTTATTACACTGGCCGAAATTGTCAGGCCCGTGTTTCCGAAACTTTCTCTGCGAGCCGGCATCAAACGCAGTGAACTTACCTCGAACGAAGAGGAGCTTGAGAAATACGAAAAAGACGAGTTGGTGCATGGACGTATTACAATTAGTACGTTTTTGGGGTTCGATGCTGCAGCCCGCTATATTCGACAAAATATCAAGAGACTTTCTGTTCCTACTTTGCTGTTACAGGGGGAAGCAGATCCTATAGCCAGCATAAAAGGAGTAAAAAAGCTACAAGCACAAAACCCACACTATATTGAATTAAAAACTTTCGAAGGCTTTTTACACGAGATACATAAAGAAAAAGCAAGGCAAAAGGCCTTTGAAGAAATTGAAAAATGGTTAAGTAAAATTGTATGAAATCTTTCCGTACTACTTTTGATATTCCAAAGTCCGCAATCGGCCTCAATTATAATTCCAAAATCATGCTTATTGGCTCATGTTTTAGTAACAACATAGGCAATAAACTTGATGCTTTAAAATTTAATGTTTTAACAAACCCGCATGGCGTGCTTTACAACCCATATTCTATACAGGAAACGTTGAAATTTGCACTGGGAGACCGCGTGCTGGGTGTTCATGATTTGGTTTATCACGAAGATTTGTGGCACAGTTACCTGCACCACAGCAGTTTCTCTGAAGCTGAAAAATCTTATCTGTTAGAAAAAATTGAAGCCGCGAGACAAAGCACAATTGATTACCTAAAAACAGCTGATATATTTTTCATTACTTTTGGAACGGCCTGGGTGTACGAATTGAAAAGCAGTAATAAAATTGTAAGCAATTGTCATAAAGTGCCGGCCAATGAATTTAAACGTTTCCGTCTTTCTACATGCGACATCACTGATGAGTTTTCTATGCTTATGAACAGGCTGGAAGAAATTAATCCTCAACTAAAAATAGTATTTACACTGAGTCCCATACGCCATTTAAAAGATGGCGCAGTTGAAAACCAGCTTTCTAAAGCTATTCTTAAGGTTGCTATTCACGAACTGGTTGAAATACATAGCCAGTGCAGCTATTTCCCTTCGTACGAACTTGTAATGGACGATTTGCGGGACTACCGTTTTTATAACAACGACATGACTCATTTGTCAGAAACTGCGATAGCATATATTTTCGAGCGTTTTGCGCAAGTATATTTTCCGGAGAAAACACAACAGACCATAAGCACGGTGGAGAAAATCAAAAAAGCGGTTGCACACAGGCCTTTCAACAACCAAACAGCAGCACATCAGAAATTTATAAAAACAACCATCAATCAAATAAAAGAAATAAATAAACAATTTCCCTCACAAAAGTGGGATAAAGAGTTGCAAATACTTAATAAACAATTAACAGGAACTTAAAAAATCTTACATTTGTCATTGTCACATACAGATTGTAATTTGCAACGTTAATTTTAACAAAAAATATATGTGGTTACTTTACCATATTGGACGATATACCAGTTTCATCTTTCGGGTTTTTGGGAAACCTGAAAGATTCAGCATATATTTTCGAAATTTTTTTCTCGAAAGTTGGAACCTGGGCATTGGCTCATTGGGCATTGTAGTAATTATTTCATTTTTTATGGGAGCAGTAGTCACCCTGCAAACTGCCTATAATTTCGAAAGTCCCATTATACCCCTGTATTTAATTGGTCTCACCGCACGCGACAGTATGCTGCTGGAGTTTTCATCAACAATTGTAGCTCTAATACTGGCAGGCAAAGTAGGGTCCAATATTGCCTCCGAAATCGGCACTATGCGGGTTACTGAACAAATAGATGCACTGGAGATTATGGGTATTAATCCCTCGGCATTTATGGTCAGACCCAAAATCCTGGGAATGGTTTTTATCATTCCATTTCTTACCGTTATCAGCATGTTTATAGGTATTACCGGAGGCTTTCTGGCATCGGTAAGTACAGGAGTGCTTACGGCACATGATTATCTGTATGGAATCCATTATGCATTTATACCCTGGTACATCTATTATTCGCTGATTAAATCGGTAGTATTTGCATTTATTTTTACCAGCGTACCCGCATATTTCGGATATTATGTAAGTGGCGGAGCACTCGAAGTGGGGCGTGCAAGCACCAAAGCAGTAGTAGTTAGCAGTGTGCTTATATTAATTTTTAACCTGATACTTACCCAATTATTATTAGCATGATACAAGTAGAGCAGTTGGACAAAGAGTTTAGTGGCAAAAAAGTACTTGAAGATATCAATGTTGAGTTTGAGCAAGGTAAAGCCAACCTCATAATTGGGCAAAGCGGGTCTGGTAAAACAGTTTTATTAAAATCTATTGTAGGCCTTCACCAGATTGATAATGGCAGCGTATATTACGATGGCCGGGACTTTCATCATCTAAGAAAAGCACAACAAAAAAAGATGCGCCAGGAGATGGGCATGTTATTTCAGGGATCGGCATTGTTCGACTCATACACCGTGGCCGACAATGTGCGCTTTCCACTCGATATTTTTACCAGTCAGTCGAAAGCAGAAAAGATGAAGCGCGTGGCGTTTTGCCTCGATCGTGTAAACCTGGAAGATGTTGAACACCTTTTGCCGTCAGAGCTGAGTGGTGGAATGAAAAAACGCGTAGCTATAGCCCGGGCTATCAGCATGAATCCGAAATATCTTTTTTGCGATGAACCCAATTCAGGTCTCGACCCTAAAACCTCAGTTGTTATTGACGATTTGCTATTGGAATTGACTCACGAATTTAACATGACAACCATAATTAACACCCACGATTTGAACTCAATGATGGGAATAGGAGAAAAAATTGTATTTATTAACGAAGGAAAAGTTGAATGGATAGGAAACAGGGATGGTTTACTCAACACAAGCAATGAAACATTGCACAGCTTTATTTATTCATCAAAAATTTTGAAGGATTCATCTAATTGATGAAAAGCTGTTTTTTATTGACCAAAATAATAACGCATCCCTTTGTTCATGCGTATTTTAATATGAGAGGGACAAAAATGATGCAGTTATCATTCGGTTTCACAATTTAATCTAATGTATAGCTCAAATCGTCAAAACTATTTTGCTGACAATAAGTTGGCTGGCAAAATGTTTTATATTTGCAATGTGAAGAAGATTTATTTGAAAACAACACGATAAAAGTTTTAGTTATGAGGCGCATAATTCTACTTATTTCATCAATGTTTCTGCTTACCACTTTAACAGCAGAAAATTACAATTGGATAAACAGTTCAAACAACTGGAATGATCCGGACCAACGGACAACCAGTCAAATGGCAAAACCATCCAATAAAACACCAGGAGAGACCGCTAATGCCGGCATTCTGGCATATTCAGGCAAACCTGCCACAGGAACCAACAGTGTGGCCCTGCATAACGTGCATACTAAAGCTGGTACAATTAAAAACCCGGGTAAGCAAGAAATGCCAAACATGGACAACTTTGAAACCCTCTATAACGAAAACCGGGTACCCAAAGGCAACGCAACCCAAATTTTATCAGAAAATTTAATAACGAATCAAAGTAAACTAAGCGCCCAAACTCCGGATAACGATATAAAATCAGGCTCAAAAGCCGCCCCAACTATTGATTCAGTAATCGTAACGCATGCCTCATGCTACAACACAAACGATGGATTTATTGATATTTATCCTGATGATGCTACAATAGATGAGTACTCTATCGACAGCGGTGCCACCTGGCAAGCAAGTAATGAATTTGGGCCACTTGGACCCGGATTCTACAGGGTTGCTGCGCGACAAGGTACAGATACAACCTATTTAAATGACTCCTTAATAGAAGTTACAGCGCCAGACCAACTGGTTTATGATTCAGCCAAGGTGGTTCCGGTTACCTGTAATAATGGCTCAGATGGTGAAATTACCATTTATGTTTCCGGGGGTACACCTCCCTACACCTATGATGCAGGAACTGTCACTCAAACCGGAGACAACCATTTTACTAATCTGGATCCCGGCAAATACACTTTCCAAATTAAAGATGCTAATACTTGTCCTAATGGTAATTCACTTGAAACAACATTAATCGTAGAAAATCCCCCAGAATTCACTATTGATAATGTTACAAAACAACATGTTCAATGCGCATTAAATCCAAACGGCAGTATAAGCATTACCATGGTTGGGTCAGCTGCCAACGAACCATATGAATATCGAATTGAAGGCCAAAATACAGATACATTAATTCATACAACAAGCGATGCAAGTTATACTTTTGAAAATTTGCGAGGTGACTATTTCGACGTGTTTGTGACAGATGCAAATGGTTGCGAAAAAGAGTGGGGGTCTAATTCAATATACATTTCTGAACCGGATACCTTAAAAATAACAGATGTAGACTCAACAGATGTAACAGGTTGTGCCGGAAATACAAATGGTCAGATTGTTATTACAGCTGAAGGTGGAGTTGCTCCTCCTTTTGAATACTCAATTGATGGAGATGTGGCTGGTGAGTATACCGATGATCCCACATTTAATAGTCTTGGAGCAGGAATCTATGATATTTGGGTTAAAGATTTAAATAATTGTAAAGTCAATTACGGGGAAGTAACCATCGACGAGCCAGACTCAGTAAAAATTGATGCATATACAATTACCCAACCTACCTGTTTTGGCGACAATGGTACCGTGGAAATCACAGCCACAAGCGGTGGCGATGGAGGCCCTTACGAATATTTAGTTGACACCACAAGTGCCAGCTGGCAACCCGGGTCAACATTTTCTCTTCCTGAAGGCAATTACGATATTTTTGCCAGAGACGGGAACCTCTGTGTGAGCGATACATTATCAGTGGTGATTGATGCGCCGGACGAGATAACTTATGATATTACACCTACTGATCCATCATGTTTCGGAAATACCGACGGGACTATTCTTGTAGATAACGTTGCTGGTGGTTCGGGCGCTGGTTACAGATATTTTATTGGCCCAACCTCTACCGGACCATGGACTGAAGATCCTAATGGAGACGGTCTGTTCGAAAATCTGGGGGATGGTACGTATTACGTTTATGTAGAAGATGGTGCAGGATGTCAAAGTGCAGTTGATAGTGAAGTATTAACTGAACCTAATGATATCACATTTGATGTAACACCAACAAATCCATCATGTTTCGGAAATACCGACGGGACTATCCTTGTAGATAACGTTGCTGGTGGTTCGGGCGCTGGTTACAGATATTTTATTGGCCCAACCTCTACCGGACCATGGACTGAAGATCCTAATGGAGACGGTCTGTTCGAAAACCTGGGGGATGGAACATACCACTTTTACGTAGAAGATGGTGCAGGATGCGCCAGTAATACCCAACAGCAGAATTTAACAGAACCTACAGAAATAACTTTCGACGTTACTCCTACTAATCCTTCATGTTTCGGAAATACCGACGGGACTATCCTTGTAGATAACGTTGCTGGTGGTTCGGGCGCTGGTTACAGATATTTTATGGGCCCAACCTCTACCGGACCATGGACTGAAGATCCTAATGGAGACGGTCTGTTCGAAAATCTGGGGAATGGAACATACTACGTTTACGTAGAAGACGGTACAGGATGTGCTAGTAACCCACAGCAACAAGACCTTACTGAGCCTACAGAAATAACTTTCGACGTTACTCCTACTGATCCTTCATGTTTCGGAAATATCGACGGGACCATCCTTGTAGATAACGTTGCTGGTGGTTCGGGCGCTGGTTACAGATATTTTATTGGCCCAACCTCTACCGGACCATGGACTGAAGATCCTAATGGAGACGGACTATTCGAAAACCTGGGCGATGGTACGTATTACGTTTATGTAGAAGATGGAGGAGGATGCACCAGTAATCCACAACAGCAAGATTTAACTGAACCTAATGATATCACATTTGATGTAACACCAACAAATCCATCATGTTTCGGAAATACCGATGGGACTATCCTTGTAGATAACGTTGCTGGTGGTTCGGGTGCTGGTTATAGATATTTTATTGGCCCAACCTCTACCGGACCATGGACTGAAGATCCTAATGGAGACGGACTATTCGAAAACCTGGGGGATGGAACATACCACTTTTACGTAGAAGATGGTGCAGGATGCGCCAGTAATACCCAACAGCAGGATTTAACAGAACCTACAGAAATAACTTTCGACGTTACTCCTACTGATCCTTCATGTTTCGGAAATACCGACGGGACCATCCTTGTAGATAACGTTGCCGGTGGTTCGGGCGCTGGTTACATATATTTTATTGGCAATAGTCCTACCGGCCCCTGGTCCTCAGATGGCAATGGAGATGGATTATTTGAAAATCTGGGTGATGGTACTTATTATGTGTATGTAGAAGATGGTGTAGGATGTACTAGTGATACACTGCAACAAGAACTGATTGAACCCACAGAAATCACCTTTGACATTACACCAACTTATCCGTCATGCTTCGGAAATACTGACGGTACAATACTAATAGATAACGTTGCTGGTGGTTCGGGTGCAGGATACAAATATTTTAGCGGCCCAACCTCTACCGGACCGTGGACAGAAGATCCAAACGGAGATGGTCTTTTTGAAAACTTAGGAGATGGAATTTATTATTTTTATGTTGAAGATGGAGCAGGATGTCAAAGTGCTGTTGATAGTGAGGAATTAATTGAACCAACACAAATTACTTTTGACTTAGCAAACACCGATCCTACTTGTAATGGTTCAACAGATGGTAGCATTGAAGTTCAAAATGTAGCCGGAGGCTCTGGTTCAGGTTATAAATATTTTATTGGCCCGACTTCAACAGGACCCTGGACTGAAGATCCTAATGGTGATGGATTATTTGATAATTTAGGTGCTGGAACTTATTATATCTATGTAGAAGATGGAAATGGTTGCGCAAGTGATCCATCAGTTCAGCAAACCCTGTCTGAACCTGATCCTGTTGACTTTGATGTTGCCTCAACAAATCCAACTTGTTTTGGAAGTAATGATGGTACAATTACCATAAGTAACCCAAGTGGTGGCTCCGAAACAGGTTTTAGATATTTCATTGGGTCTTCCTCAACAGGGCCATGGACAGAGGATCCAGACGGAAACGGTTTATTTGAAAATCTAGGTGATGGTACTTATTGGGTTTATATTGAAGATGATCAGGGATGTGCAGCCCCAGCAATTCAACAAACCTTAACAGAGCCAGCTGAAATCACCTTTGACATTACTCCATCTGATCCTTCATGTTTCCAAAGCACTGATGGTAGCATCTTAATCGATAATATTTTAGGTGGTTCAGGCGGCGGATACAAGTATTTTATTGGTAACTCACCTACCGGACCATGGACAGAAGATCCAGATGGGAACGGTTTATTTGAAAACCTTGGCGATGGTACATATTATGTGTATGTAGAAGATGGTGTAGGATGTACCAGTGATACACTGCAACAAGATCTGACTGAACCCACAGAAATCACCTTTGATATTACACCAACTGATCCGTCATGCTTCGGAAATACTGACGGAACAATACTAATAGATAACGTTGCTGGTGGGTCAGGTGCTGGTTACAGATATTTCATCGGAAACTCACCTACTGGCCCTTGGACTGAAGATCCTAATGGGGACGGACTATTCGAAAATCTCGGTGATGGAACATATTACGTTTATGTAGAAGATGGTGCAGGATGTACTAGTGATACACTCCAACAAGACCTTACTGAACCGACAGAAATCACCTTTGATATCACTCCAACTGATCCTTCATGTTTTGGAAGTACAGACGGTACTATCCTTGTAGAGAATGCAGCAGGCGGCTCTGGAGCTGGTTATAAATATTTCATCGGAAACTCACCCACAGGACCATGGAATGAGGATCCGAATGGCGACGGACTATTCGAAAATCTTGGGGATGGAACTTATTACATTTATGTAGAAGATGGAGCAGGATGTCAAAGTGCAGTTGATAGTGAAGTATTAACTGAACCTAATGATATCACATTTGACCTTAATCCTACTGATCCTTCATGCTTCGGAGATACCAACGGCACTATCCTGGTTGATAACGTTGCAGGAGGTTCTGGAGCTGATTATAAATATTTCATCGGAAACTCACCCACAGGACCATGGACTGAAGATCCTAATGGTGACGGTTTATTTGAAAATCTTGGTGATGGAACTTATTACGTTTATGTAGAAGATGGTGCAGGATGTCAAAGTGCAGTTGATAGTGAAGTATTAAGTGAACCAACTGAAATTACATACGATACCACTCTTACCAATATAACCTGTAATGGTGGTAGCGATGGTGAAATAGAAATTATCAACGTGGCTGGTGGTTCTGGAGCAGGATATGAGTTCAGTATAGATAACGGAACAAACTGGCAACCGGGCAACATATTCTCCAACTTAATAGCCGGAGACTATGAAGTGATAGTAAGAGATGGAAACGGATGTTTAAGCGATGTATCGGCAGCAACACTCAACGAGCCCGCCCCCATTACTTTTGACACCACACTTACCAATGTAACATGTAATGGAGGAAACGATGGCGAAATCGAGATTATCAATGTGGCTGGTGGCTCAGGCGCTGGTTATGAATATAGTAGCGATGACGGAACAAACTGGCAACCAGGAAATGTATTCAGCGGGCTGACAGCCGGCAATTACAACCTTGTTGTAAGAGATGGAAACGGATGTACAAGCGAAACTGTTCCGGCTACAATCACGGAACCCGCCCCAATTAACATTACACTGATCGACTCATTACTTTCATGTGGTAGTTTACCGGTATTTGAAGGTGATACTCTTATACTACCTGACGGAGGTGGCGTTTCTTATACATCAACCCTGACGTTTACAGATTTTGACCCGGGACAAACTATGAATGCAGGAGATATTGCGGGTATTTATTTCGATATCGAACATTCATATCTCAGTGACCTTACAATTGAGCTCATTGCACCAGATAATTCAGTTATTTTAATTGATCAGGCCGGAGGCTATCGCAACCTTGGATATCCGGTAATTGGAGATGATACAGACCCCATCCCTGGAGATGGATACTTGTATACTTTCGATGACAATGCACCCAAAAACTGGACACAGGTTATTACTGAAGACCATTATTATAGCGGAGCCCCTTCCGGACCATTAGATTCTTTACATATTCCATCAGGTGAATATGTGCCTATTAATAGCATCGATAATCTCGCAGGAACACAATTAAACGGTGACTGGACCATAAAAGTTACTGATCACATTGGATTCGATAACGGGTTCATCTTTAAATGGGGTATACGCTTTAACGAAAGTGCTTACCCATCAAATTATTGTAATGGATTGCTCGAAGTTGAAGCTACAGGCGGTAACGGAGGCTTTACTTACCAATGGAGCAACGGACAAACCGGACCAATTGCAAGCGACTTGTGCGCCGATGGATACAGTGTAACTGCCACAGATGCGCAAGGCTGTGAAATGGTTTATACCGACTCTGTTTACGATGTAGACATCCATATGGAAGTTACCGATACCACACATGTGCTATGTGCCGGTAACCCAACTGGTAGTGCTACTGTTGTTGCCTCTGGTGGTAATGCACCTTACACTTACAACTGGTCTGATGGAAATACTGGCGCTTCAAACAGCAACATGACAGCAGGATGGTATTATATTACAATAACCGACCTGAACAGTTGTGAGCATGTAGATTCACTCGAAATTAAAACACTGTATGACCTGCAATTGGCATTCAGCGATACAGTACAAATTACCTGTAACCCAGAAAACATTGGTGACTCAACCGGTGGAATTACAGTTACACCTACAGGCGGACAACCCCCATACACCTACAACTGGTCGTCCTCTGATGGTAACGACAGCATAGCAACAAATTTGGTTGCAGGATGGAACTATGTAACTGTTTCCGATCCTAACTGCGCTGCTGTTGATAGTGTATTCTTATCAGCACCGGCCCCAATACAGATCATCGAGACAGATCACCAGGATGTATTATGCCATGGCGACACAACAGGTTCAACAACAATCTCTGTAAATAACGGAGCAGCCCCATTGACACTCGAATGGGCGCATACATCTGAACTTGACCTTTATACACTAAACAACCTTGGAGCTGGAGACTATACTGCAATGGTTACAGATAATAATGCCTGTATGGAAGATACCACAATTACCATACTTGAACCAGCTCCAATCGCTTACAATGTTGATATAACACCGGCTGACTGTGGTGTAGATAATGGTACAATTACAGTTAACAATATTACAGGTGGTGATGGCAATTACACCGTTACATGGAGTCACCCCGACTGGACTGTCGACTCTGTAGGAACTTCTATTACGAACCTTGGTGTTGGCGACTACACCATGACAATAGTTGATGGTAACCTCTGCGATACCACGCAGGTAATTACTATGCCCGATAACTCCGACATAAATGTAACCCTGGTTGATGCAGTTGATCCTTCATGCGGAGGTGTATGCGATGGCTCTGCTGAAATTAATATTGATGGCGGGACAGCACCATTCACCATTACATGGAGCAACGGAGATACAGAACTTACAGCTGACAGCCTCTGTACAGGTACATTCAGCGTTACTGTAGTGGACGACAACAACTGTAGCTTCATCTTAACAGATAGTCTGCAGGAACCAGATCCTATTGTAATTGATGACTTTGTATACACTGACCCAATTCAATGTGCCGGAGATTCACTTGCAGACCTTTATGCTGATGTTTCTGGTGGTACAGGAGCACTGGCCTATCGTTGGGAAGACAGTGAAGGTACGTTACAATCGCTTGATAGCACATTGACAAGTGCTATAGCAGGAGACACATATCACCTGACCATAACCGACGACAACCTTTGTGAACTCGTGACCTCTATTGATATTACATCCATGCCTGATTCTATCTTTATGACCTTCAATATGGGACAAACAAACTGTCCCGAAGACTCAACAGGATATGCAGCCGTAGATGTAACCGGAGGCGTTGGACCATATAACTATAACTGGTACAAAGCAGATGACGCGGCCTTCCCAATTGTTGGAGCTGCCACAGACTCTGCCTCAAGCCTGGCATTTGGTTATTACATTGTAGAGGTAACCGATGCACTGGGATGTACTGTAGTTGATTCTGTAATTGTTGAATCAAATACAGCACTCGACTTTACTGTGGAAATACTGCAGGAGGTAACCTGTGAAGGCAATGGTTCTGCCAGGGTAACAGACATTGTAAATGGTACTGGTCCATACACATATGAATGGAGCTCCGGTGAAACCAACGATACTGCTTTCGCCTTAAGCGTAGGAACAAACTCGGTTATGCTAACTGATCAAACAAGTACATGTAGCGTAATCAGAGAATTTGAGATGATCGATGATTCCATACTCAATGTTGAAGTTGTACAACTAATTCCTGATTATGGTACAGGCAATGGTAGTATCGAACTCGGGGTTACCGGAGGAATAGCACCCTATGATTATCAATGGGATAGCGAAAATCCACCAGGAAGTTATGGTACCAATGATAGCATTGCATTTTCCCTTGGAGCAGGTTGGTATTACTATACAGTAACAGACTTTGAAGGATGTAGCGTTGAAGATTCAGTTGAAGTTATGGAACAATCAATTTACATTGAAGACACATTAATTACTGACGTTTCATGCTACGGATACAGTGATGGTGCAATTAGCATTGTACCTGCAGGAGGAATAGAACCCTATAGTGTTACATGGAACAATGGCACCTGGAGTACTGATTCAACCGGAACAGAAATTACTGGGCTCAGCGCTGGCACCTATTATCTCACGATTACTGATGCGTTCTTTGGAAATTACCAAGATTCATTAATAGTCTCACAGCCGGAGCCATACAGCTTCAACAATGATATAATACAACCTAGTTGTGCCGATGCAAACGGTTCTATTAGTGTGAATGTGCAAAGCGGAGGAACTGAACCATTTACATTCGATTGGGATTACAATGGGTACCCGGAACTTGACCCTGAAGGGCTTAATTGGGCTTGGCCAGATACTACTGTTACAGGAAACACAATTGAAGATCTACATGTGGGGTATTACTACTTTACCTTAGAAGACGATAATGGTTGTATATACCAAGACTCTGTTTTCCTTCCGGATAATTCAGACTTTGAAGTTAATGATTCAATCATCCAACCAACTTGTATTAACCAAGGTTCCATTATTCTTGAAACCTCAAATGGTTCTGATCCTCTTGCATACAACTGGAGTCACACAGACACTTTGAATAATGCTATTGCTCAAAACCTGGATGGTGGCGTATATGCTTATACTGTTGTTGATGATAGCCTTTGTGTAAGAAGCGGTTCCGCGGAACTTGATACACCGATAACTGTCAAATTTGCACATAATATAATTAACCGACCACAATGTAGCTATGATACAACAGGTACGTTAGTACTTACCCCAACTCAAGGAAATGGTAATTACGAGTATGCTGTTATGCCAGATGGTGACGCTCCTGGAGCAGATGATTTCAAATTAGATTCAATATTTGAAAATCTTGGAGTAGGTTATTATGACCTATATGTTAGAGACTGGAAACAATGTATGGAGGAATCTGATACATTAATTCAATCCTTAACATCCAAAATTAACATCAATGATGTTGTTATTGATAAACCAAATTGTCCGAGTGATGAAAATGGATCGATAGCAATAAAAGTTGAGCCAGGCTTACCATTTACGCCATTTAGTTCACTGAGCTATGAATGGACGATTGATTCTGCTACTTGGTCTAACTGGAATTATGAATATGATCCAGAATTATATGATAGTATATTAAGTACAGACACAATAGTAACAAATGTAAAACCCGGAACTAATGTGCAATATCCCGCTAATTATACTGTTAAAATTACAACAGGAACAGGGTGTATTAAAGAGGAAACCTATGGTATCTTATCTGATACATCATTTGACATAAGCAGTCTTTTTGTTAACCTGGTAGACACATCTGTTTATGGGGCTGGCACATCATTAAGAACAGTAGATGCATGTAAATATGATGAAATTTCACTTTTTGCATCACCTGCCGTTTATAACTCAAATTCAGATCTAATATCAGTTGACACAGTTTACTGGGCCAGTGGAGCCGGCCTTGAAGGTTACGGTATGACAACAGGAAGCGAAACTGCTTTTGATACTGCAACCGTAAACCAAACCGGCGACAATTACTACGTAGCTCGCATTGAAGCAGGCAGATGCTACATGGAAGACAGCGTACTGGTTCGAGTACCAAATTACGCAGATGTCAGGGCTCAAGTGGCAGACGGGTCAAACTCCAACCTGTTTGAGGGTGGTGGCACAACATTAGAAGTAAATGAAATTACAGACACAACCTATTTCAGCTGGACAGAATACTGGGAAGTAACTCAGGAAGTACCTGAGAATCCTACATTACCAGAGTCTGCAGACTGGACACAAGAAACAGAAATTGATGTAACCGGACTTATGGATAGTACAATTTATAGGGTAACTGCCAGTACACCTGCTCCATATCCAATCGATGGGCGTTTCTGTGAAACATCCGATACCGTGAAGGTGCGCGTAATGGGAGAATTCAACCCACCAAGTGCATTCTCGCCTAACCGTGATGGTCACAATGACTATTGGGGAATTCAGGGAATTGATGCCAATATGGACTTTAACCTGAAAATCTTCAACCGTTGGGGACAACTGGTATTTGAATCCAATGACCCATTAGAAATGATGCCGAAAGCTAGTGGCGGCGACGGTGGTTGGGATGGTACCAACATGAACGGTAAAGATGTAACTATTGGAACTTATTATTATGTAATTCAATATTCAGATGGATCAAGGTCTAAGAAAGCCAATGGTCCGGTAACTGTAATCAGATAAAAGAATTAAATGCATGGCGGGATCTTTCCCGCTGTGCATGCAACCTATAAAAACAGCGCGATGAATCGAATCAGACTCATACTTATTGCAAATCTTATGCTACTGGGAACGGGAATTGCTTCAGGCCAGCAAATCCCCAATTTAACCCAGTACGTATTCAACGATTACCTGTACAACCCCGCTATTGGTGGTATTTACGATTATTACCAGGTAAAAACAAATTACCGTCACCAATGGGCCGGAATTAGTGATGCACCGAAAACATACATGCTAAGTGCCTATGGCCCGCACAAAACCATGCCTATGGGCTATGGCGGTTACATTTTTAGCGATGTAATTGGCCCCACCAGCAAACTGGGAATCTATGGTTCTTATGCATACAACATTAAAGTTAGTGGAGATATCAGGCTTTCTATGGGCGCATTTCTGGGTTTTACACAATACAAGATAGACCTTTCGGCCACTGACCTGCCCCAATCCGACCCGGTTATCACACAAAATGGTTCAAACTATACTAAGTTTTTGCCCGATGGATCACTTGGTTTGTATCTTTACACATCCCAATACTATGGCGGGGTTTCGGTAATGCAGCTATTTAGCAATAAAATTGAAACCGTTGAATCAGACTCCGTAGATTACAAAAGTGTAATGTCACGCCTGAACAACCACCTCATATTGATGGGTGGCTACAAATACAACATCAATCGTGATTTTGATATTGAGGCAGGATCCATGATAAAACTGGTAAAAGGTTCTCCTGTGCAGGTCGATATTAACGTGCGCTCCATTTACCAAAAAATGGTCTGGTTTGGGGTCAACTACAGAAGCGGTGATGCTGTATCGATACTGGCCGGATACAATTACCAGGATATGCTCTATCTTGGATTGTCATACGACATCACAACCTCAGAACTCCGAAATTACAGCAGTGGTACTTACGAAATCATGATTGGAGTAAAATTCAATAAAATTAAACAGTCAGCCACCAGAAGAAAAATAAGATAACATGCAAAAAATACTGATTGGATTCATCGCGCTTAGTCAAATATTTTTTGTTGGTTGCAATTCCCAAAAAAAGAATGCTCCTATTTTAGAGGAAGAAGAGATGGTTGAACTGTTGGTGGATATTCATATGGCAGATGCAGCACTAAATCGTGGTGTCAGTCGTGGTAAAATAAATCAGTCAGAGGTAAAAAAATATTATAAAGATATTTTGGAAGCTCACAATATTTCCCGTGAGCAGTTCGACAGCGTTTACAACTATTACTCCAAAGACTTCGACAACTTTGAGGAGCTCTATAATGAAGTCATTCTGAGGCTTCAGAAGAAGAAGAAAAATTTAGAATTGCAAAAAAGGTCGGCTAAGGACTCTATAGAATAAAAACAATGGCAATCAATCGGTTGCCATTTTTATTAAAAAAAATCCGGAACATTTCTGCTCCGGAAATTTTTATATCTTGTTTGAAAATTATTATTCTACCGTCACGGACTTAGCCAGGTTTCTTGGCTGATCTACGTTACAACCACGCATCACAGCTATGTGATAAGAAAGCAGCTGCAATGGAATTACAGTTGTAAGTGCCGAGAGCATCTCGGTGCTTTCGGGTACTTCCATCACATGGTCGGCCATATTCCTGATAGTTTCATCACCCTCCGTAACTACAGCAATAACTTTTCCATTCCTGGCTTTTACCTCTTGAATATTGCTTACAATTTTGTCGTAACTCTTATCTTTTGTAGCGATTACAATTACCGGCATATTTTCGTCAATCAAAGCAAT
Organism: Salinivirga sp.; assembly: GCF_055145285.1. Taxonomy (NCBI): domain Bacteria; kingdom Pseudomonadati; phylum Bacteroidota; class Bacteroidia; order Bacteroidales; family Salinivirgaceae; genus Salinivirga; species Salinivirga sp. Next base: position 30,016 of record NZ_JBSRDC010000048.1, read on the forward strand.
GGGTCCGTGCTTCATTTCGGCTGCCGGATAGCCTTCTGCATGAATATATGAAATTTCCTTAAGTTTTAGCGCTCCTTCAAGTGCAACCGGGAATAAGTAACCACGGCCGAGATAAATGGCGTTCGTAGCTTCTTTGTAAATTTCTGCAATTGCTTTTATCTCTTCATTTTGTTGAAGAATTTTTTCAATTTTTGCAGGTACTTCGGTAAGGTCGTGAATAAGCTCATTGTAATCTTCGGTTGAAAGTTCTCCGCGTTTGTTTCCAAGCACCATGGCTATCATGGCCAACACGGTAACTTGTGCTGTAAAAGCTTTTGTAGAAGCCACGCCTATTTCCGGACCCGCATGGGTATATACACCGGCATCGGTTTCGCGTGGAATGCTGGAACCAACTACATTACAAATACCTAAAACTTTTGCACCTGCTTCTTTAGCCATTCGTATTGCCGCAAGTGTGTCGGCTGTTTCACCGCTCTGACTAATAGCAATAACAATATCTTCTTTTGTAATAACCGGATTTCTGTATCTAAACTCAGAACCATATTCCACCTCTACAGGAATACGGGCAAGATCTTCAATCATATATTCGCCCACCTGCCCCGCGTGCCAGGAGGTGCCACAAGCTACAATAAGTATTCGCTTAGCCTTTACAAGATCATCAATTACACGATACAATCCGCCCAACACAATTTCTGAGTTATCTTTGGCAACGCGTCCCCTGAAAGTATCCAGTATTGAACGAGGCTGCTCAAAGATTTCTTTAAGCATGAAGTGAGGGAATCCGTTTTTATCAATTTCTCCAATATCCAAATCCAATTCCTCTACAACCGGCTCTTGTTTTTCATCAAAGATGGTTTTTAATAGCAACTGGTCTTTTTTGATGATGGCCAAATCGTCATCGTTGAGGTATATTACACTATTAGTATGTTCTACAATTGGCGTTGCATCTGATGCCAGAAAATATTCTCCTTTGCCCACACCAATTACAAGCGGGCTACCCCTACGGGCGGCAATAAGTTTATCCGGCTCTTCTGTACTAAAGATTACAAGTCCGAAGGCACCAATAACCTTCTTCAATGCAAGGCGTACCGCCATTTCAACACTCATCTCGCCTTCTTTGTAAATGTAGGCAATCAAATTCGCCAGCACTTCCGTGTCAGTATCTGATTTAAACTCATATCCGCATTCTTCAAGAGACCTTTTGAGTTTACCGTAATTTTCAATTATACCATTATGAATTAGCACAAACTTACCATCCATAGAACGGTGTGGATGCGAATTAACATCGTTTGGCTCACCATGGGTGGCCCAACGCGTATGACCAATTCCTATTGTACCCTGTACATTTTTTGATTTAGTAAACTCCTCAAGGTCAGAAACTTTTCCTTTGCGTTTATAAATATTTATGTTTCCATTCAACAAAGCTACCCCGGCCGAATCATATCCACGGTACTCTAATCGTTTGAGGCCGTTAATCAGAATCGGGTAGGCTTCTTTGTTTCCTATGTATCCAACAATTCCACACATAAGCTTAATTGTTTGTTCTTTTCGAATAGGTGATAAACACTTTGGGTTTTAATGAATCCACCGCCCCGGACCCATAGAACACAGCCCTGTTTGCTGTAATACTAGGTTGCGTAGGCCTTAGCCACAATGTAAGCGTAGAATCTCCTTCAACTACTTTCTCATGAACAAGACCACTGAATACCAAATCATAGCTATTATCGCGATTCTCCTCATAATATTCCGGGGCAGTAAGCCCTGGTTCGATGAGATAATCTACGATAGGTTCTGTTTCTCCATTCGAATATTCCATAACAACAATACCACTTGGCGGAGCATATTCAATGGTATCATTTGACAGGTATTTAAACTTTTTTATTGTTTGTAAATTCAACCGAACTTGATTGATAACCAAGTCCTCGTTATTCACACCTTCGTCAAATATTTCAGATTCTGACAAGTCAATATCTATCTTAAGATTAATACCACGCCCCGCCTGAATATAAGCAAGAGAATCTCCGGGGATAAATTGAGGCGGATCATGTGCAACGAGATGGCTGTTTATAGAGCCTGTAGTATAATCGTGTTCAAAAAAATTAAACCGTGAGGTTTTGCCATCAGAAGATGTTGGATGAAAATAAAACACCTGATTGTCATATTCTGCATCACTGAAATGAAGGCGCATATGGGTCTCCTGCGCAGCAAAATCATACTGAACAAGTGCACCGGGTGTCCCGCCCTGCCGTTCAGCAGTAATAACAAAACCTTTAAAATTAGCCACAAAAGCCGAATCTGATGAAATCAAAGTATCCAGGTTTTGCATTAAATTATCGGCCATTGATATTGGCAAATCAAATTTCAAAAAGTCTGAAACAGAATCTGTACTTGGCCTGTAAGTAGTAGTTGCAATAGGGTTATTCGGGTCATAATAATCGCCTAAATTCACGTTTGACAGAACAGAGCCATCAATTTGGTTTAGTGGTTGCTCAACGGCATACAAATTAAATGTCTGCTCGTTGGTGGTATCGTAACCATAGTAGGTACCACGAAACTTCAATTGTAATATTAAACTATCCGCTGTACGATTTGCGGCTGAATCGATCGCATTAGACTGTGGCGCCAGGTCAAAAACTGTCATGGCCCTGGTGTCACCAAAAACCTCGTCATAATAATCTCCAATTACTGCCAATGATGCGCCTGAAAGTATTGTATCATTAGCATCATAAGGTTCAGACCTGGTTGTATAATTGGTAACAGTATCGTAATAAATACTTAGTTTAGTATCTAAAAAATTCTCTCCTAAAATGCTGTCATCCTCTTTACAAGTAAAAAACAAGAAAACTACGGATAACAGAAACAATCCCCGCCAAATAAATTTCATATAAAATAACTCCTTTATGTATTTAACATTTTATCGTAAAAATCATTGTATGCATCCACATATGCCTCTTCATCCTGGTAGTCGAGAAACGCTTTTTTCTCACTTTTAGCATAGGTTTCAACATCACTGTCTATTTGTCTGGCACCTTTTATCACTCCGTCTGATTTATCTACTGCCATTTTCATCAAATTCGTAAAATCAGGGCTCGAAGCAATGTGTGCCAAATCTTTTTTATCGAAACCCTCATCGGTCAATTTTTTACGAAACCCGGCATTCAAGGCTGGTGCAAAATCGTCATCATAGAGCGAATAAACAATTTTTGCATCGTTAAACAATGGATTATCCTTATAGAGTTTCTTAATGTAAAGTGGTATTAAGCTTGTAATCCAACCGTGACAATGAATAATGTCGGGTGACCAACGTAATTTTTTTACAGTTTCCAGCACACCGCGGGCAAAAAAGATTGCCCGTTCATCATTATCTTCAAAATATTTACCATCTTTATCCTTTAGAACAGCTTTACGCTGGAAATATTCTTCGTTGTCGATAAAATACACCTGCATACGTGCAGCTTGTATCGAGGCAACTTTAATGATAAGCGGATGATCTGTGTCGTCAATAATTAGGTTCATCCCTGAAAGCCGAATCACTTCATGCAGCTGATTGCGCCTTTCGTTAATTTTGCCATAACGAGGCATAAATGTTCTGATTTCTTTTCCCTTTTCCTGAATACCTTGTGGTAGGTATCGAGCCAACTTAGACATTTGGTTTTCAGGCAAGTAAGGGGTAATCTCCTGTGCAATGTATAAAACCTTTGCTTTTTCCATCTTTTGAATCAGGTATTAGTGTCGTTTAAGTTGTGCAAAATTAATAAATATTTCAACACAAACGTAATCTTTAACACACTCATTCAACGCTATGGCTTTGAACATATTGCTAATATTAGCTCAAATCTTCTTTTTTTTGACCAATCTTTTGTTAAGTATCGGCAAATTGCAGAAGCGGAATAAACGCTATTTTAAAAAATATGCCATAATTTGCATATAATCAGGCCACCAGACAACAATCAAAATCCGGTTTCCATACTATACAATAATTTGTTCTGTCGCATATAAGCACGAAAATAGCGCCATATAAATGAATAAAAGATGTGCAGGTATATTAATGCACTATGATGTATTTTTTACAGCCCTTTGAATGTGGTTGATAAAAATAAGCTAATTTTGTCCCTCATTTGAAAACATAAAAATACATTTTATGCAGGTGCATAATAAAATAGATAATCTTAAAACAGATATCAGCAATTACAAATCGGCCAATAAAAAAATTGGATTTGTACCTACAATGGGAGCTTTGCACGAAGGCCATTTATCTTTGATTAAAGTTGCAAAAGAAAATGCAGAAATAGTGGTTGTAAGTGTTTTTGTTAACCCAACCCAATTTAACGACCCCAATGATTATAAAAAGTACCCAAGAAATTTCTCCAAAGATACAGAGATACTTAAAAATGCCGGGGCACATATAGTTTTTATGCCATTTGAAGAAGAAATTTATCCGGGAAAAGATACTCGTCAATTTGATTTTGGTGCGCTTGAAAGGGTGATGGAAGGAAAGCACAGGCCAGGCCATTTCAATGGTGTGGCGCAAGTTGTAAGCCGCTTATTTGATATTGTAGAACCAGACGTGGCTGTATTTGGCGAAAAAGATTTCCAACAACTAACCATCATTCGCAAAATGGTAAAGGATTACAACTATCCTACAAAAATATTGGGTGCCCCCATTGTAAGAGAAACCGATGGCCTGGCAATGAGTTCCAGAAATCAACGTTTGACCAGCGAACAGCGCAAAAATGCGGCTTTTATCAATCAAATATTAGCAGCATCAAAAAACAAAACACACCAGCTTTCCGTCGAACAAGTAGAAAATTGGGTAACAGAATCACTCAACAAAATTGATCATTTAAAAGTTGAATATTTCCAAATTGTAGATCAGGAAACACTCCAGCCAATAAACAACTGGCAGGAAAATTGTGATAAAATAGGATGTATAGCCGTTTATTGCGGAGAAATAAGATTGATTGACAATATCAAATATTCGTTATAACTTTGTACCAACAAAACCGTTTTAATATGTTAATTGAGGTTATAAAATCCAAGTTACATAAAGTTACAGTTACAGAAGCAAACTTGCAATATGTAGGTAGTATAACCATTGATGAAGACTTGATGGATGCAGCCAATATTATTGAAAACGAGAAGGTTCAGGTTGTTAACATCAATAATGGTGAACGACTGGACACCTATGTAATTAAAGGTGACCGAGGTTCAGGAACTGTATGTTTAAATGGGCCGGCAGCTCGCAAAGTTCAGATTGGCGACATTGTGATTATAATATCATACGCCCAAATGGATTTTGAGGAAGCCAAAACATTCGAGCCCACCTTTGTTTTTCCCGATGTTGAAACCAATACTGTTGTAAAATAATTAGTTTTGAAAAAATACATTACAAATGCACTAAAATTCCTGGTCTTTATTAGTCTGGGAATTTTTATTTTTTGGAAAGTATACCAGGATCAGGACTGGAAAGAAATTTTAAAAGCACTACACGAAGTCGATTTCCTTTGGGTGTATGTAAGCATTATTTTGGGAATTATTAGTCATCTCGCCCGGTCGGCCAGGTGGGTATTGCTCGCAGACTCTTTAGGATATAAGGCTTCGGCCTACAATTCATTCTTCGCCGTAATGATTGGTTACTTTGCCAATCTGGCATTTCCCCGAATGGGTGAAGTTACGCGCGGAGCAATTATCAAACAGTACGAAAAAGTACCTTTGAGTACAGCTTTTGGTACCATCCTCTCTGAACGAATTATAGACCTCATTATGCTTGCCGGTATAACCGCCCTGGCCATTCTTTTGCAATTCGATGTTTTTCAAAAATTTGTGATGGAAAACCCGGCTGTATCTGATAATATACAAAGTATTATTGAGTCTGGTTGGCTAATTGGTATTTTTGCATTTATAGGAATTAGTGCTATCATTCTTTATTTTCTTTTCAGACAAAAATTTGAGCACATCAAGCTCATCAAAAAAGTTAACGAGAAAGTCAACACCCTCAAAGATGGTCTGTTAAGCATTAAAGATGTTAAAAACAAATATCTTTTTGTACTCTATACCCTCGCTATCTGGATCGCATATTATGGAATGCTCTATGTTTGCTTCTTCAGTTTTCCTTTTATGGATGCCTACGGGCCCCTAACAGCGCTAACAATATTTGTTCTGGGTAGTTATGGTATGGTAGCTCCGGTACAAGGCGGAATTGGGGCATACCATTTTATGGTTATTTCAGGATTGGTTATTTACGGTGTAGGAGGTGATGATGCAAAATTATTTGCATTAATTGTATGGAGTGCTCAAACTGTAATGCTAATAGGAATGGGACTCATTTCCTATATAAGTTTACCTTTTTATAACCGCTATAAAAAAAGAACACATGAACCAGCTGGAAATAATCAACTGTAAAATATATACTAAAGATAGTATTCAGGCCTTACTCAGTATTTGGCGACTTAAAGAGCAAAAAATTGTTTTCTCAAATGGTTGTTTCGATATCATTCATAAAGGGCATATCGAATACCTTGCACAAGCATCAGACTTAGGCGATAAATTAATCATAGGTTTAAATACCGATCGCTCAGTAAGAGAGATAAAAGGCGATAGCCGCCCATTGCAAGTTGAACAGTCGAGATTGGTTACCATGGCAGCCCTCAAATTTGTAGATGCTGTGATTTTGTTTGATGAACCAACCCCTTACGAACTCATCAAGGCAGTACAGCCCGATTTCCTTGTAAAAGGGAATGACTATAAAGCCGAAGATGTTGTGGGTTATGATATCGTTAAAAACAGGGGTGGCGATGTAATTACCGTTGAATTAACCCCTGGATACAGCACCAGCGCTATTATAGACAAAGCTATTGGTCAAAAATAGCACTGATTTGACCAAAAAAAATTGTCTGGTCTTTTAATTTATTTTATTTTTAGCCTGATTTAAAATCATTTAATCATGAAAAAGTTTTGGCCGGTTCTTATCATCATATTTCTAATTAGCTCCAGTTGTGTAGATCGTAAAAACTCTTTCCTTATTGGTAAATGGGAAGAAATTCCAAGAGTGGTCGAACCATCACGTCTTTATATTTGGACTTTCAAAGACGATAATAACTTTACCATTGAGTCTTATGCAATAGACAGTACCGATGGCGAACCACTATCCATCAACACAGGGGAATATAGCCTGGACCGAAAAAGCTTTGAATTTAGGCTTACCCTTGACCTTGAACAGGATATGGGCGGACACCCGATCAACGGAGATTGGTGGGTGGACGAACTTGACCGCTCAATATTAAAAATAACACGCGAGTCTGCCGTTTCTGATGGGAACCCTTTTGTGCGCTACGAATTTGTGAAACTCTAACCTAACCTTGGCCAAAACCAAAACACAATACATCTGCCAATCATGTGGAGCATCTTCACCAAAATGGTTGGGAAAATGTCCGCAATGCGGTGCATGGAACAGCATGGAAGAAACCGTGGTTCAAACTTCCAAAGGAGATAAAAGAAAGGCTGCCACATCTTATGGCGATGATCATTCCAAACTCCATCAACTCAAAAAAGTAGAACCTGATAGCTATTCCCGCATCCCGTCAAAAATAGGAGAACTGGACCGTGTACTCGGAGGAGGCATGATGCCTGGGTCGGTAGTGCTCATAGGCGGAGAACCCGGAATAGGTAAATCCACACTACTTCTGCAACTGACTTTGCAAAATCCTGATAAAAAAATTGTGTACGTTGCAGGCGAAGAAAGCACCGCTCAAATTAAAGACAGAGCTGATCGTCTTGGTAACATATCTGAGAATTGCTTTATCAGCACAGAACTAATAGTTGAAAATCTCAATGAGCAACTTAAAAAAGAAAAACCGGCACTTATTATAGTAGATTCCATTCAAACCATCCAAAGTCACAATCTGGAATCTATTCCCGGTACCATAAGTCAAATACGCGAAACCGCTTACCAGCTCATCAATATGGCCAAATACCTGAATGTACCCTTATTTCTGGTTGGTCATATTACCAAATCAGGTAACATTGCCGGCCCCAAAGTACTCGAACACATGGTCGATACAGTGCTGCAATTCGAAGGCGAACATACCGGTCAGTTGCGCCTGCTCCGCACTACCAAAAACCGCTTTGGCAGTACAGCAGAAATTGGCGTATTTGAAATGCAACAAAACGGCCTCAGGGAGGTAAGCAACCCCTCTGAAATTCTCGTACAGCATTACGCTGAACAATTAACCGGAACAGCAGTAGCTGTAGTTAACGAAGGTATACGTCCTCTAATGGTTGAGGTGCAAGCCCTCGTAAGTCCGGCAACATACGGAACACCACAACGCACTGCTAACGGTTATAACCACAAACGATTGAATATGCTCCTTGCAGTACTGGAAAAGAGAGCAGGTCTGAAACTCAGTACTCGTGATGTTTTCGTGAATATTGCCGGTGGACTCAAAATTGCCGATACCGCCATTGACCTGGCCATGGCAGCAGCTATAGTTTCATCATACCTCGATATTGAAATCCCCCCCCATACCTGTTTCTCAGGTGAAATTGGCCTTGCAGGAGAAGTAAGGCCTGTAAGCCGCATGGAACAACGCATATCAGAAGCGCACAGACTTGGGTACAAAAAAATCTTTACCCGGTCGGGAAATCAAGCAGGTAAAAATATTACAGATATCCGCCAATTGGTTAAACAATTAGATTAACCTCACCAACCCTTTGCACGCACTTCCAATACCCTGTTAAACAATACACGAGCTCTTGTATGCTAGTATGCCACAAATAAACACAGTACCTTAAAAAAAACACTACTATGTTTTGCATGGTAGTATATTTAATTTAAATGGGGTATCTGATCATCTCCCGTAAAGTTTTATCTTTACGAAATGAAATATCCGGCAGATCAAATGGAATTTGAAGAAATGTTTAAATCGGAGCAAGCCTGTATTGATTACTTGGTATCA
>NZ_JBSRDC010000049.1:0-16129 GCF_055145285.1 Salinivirga sp.
AAGGAGAATCGTTAAGAAAAGGTTTTATAAAAAGTGAATGAGAAAAAAAAATTGTACTATTGTATGATCTTTCAAAGTGGCACCTTTTCAACCGGAAAGAGTGGCATGGTTCGACCGGAATAACCAGGACGGTTTTTTATCGTTTGCTATGCGGTCAAATATGTCGCTCATTGATTGTTAAGCAAAAAACAGGCTGAAAGGTTCATCTCCATAAAGACTATATTCATTAATATTCCATATCTTCGCAACCAGATTGATGAGGGTGAAAATTATGGTAAATAGAACTATGTTTTGGTTTTTCATTCTTCTGTTTAGAGTCATGAGCGCTGGTGTTAAATATTCAAAAACGTGTAAAAATAGTCTTAAAAGAGTTATTCTACAATAAAAACAATTAAAAAATGTTACGAAATTTAAGTGTGAACCATCTTAAGAAAATGCTATCTATTTTGTTTTTTCTTTTACTGGTGGCAGATTTATCTTATTCTTTTTTGCAATATTACAATATGCCACTAGATGGCGATATGCCAAACTCTATTATTCCTTCACCTGATATTAGTAAAGTGCTTGATGATCCGTTTGCAACTAAAATCTTAACCCAGGAAGACGCTTACCCAAACCCCAATAGGTTTTTTTGTCATTGGTCTATAAATAAATACTACAATAATATTCCGTTGTGGCTTCAGCAGTTTACATCTCCATTGAATAGTGTTTATCTATCTTCAGCTGTAGTTAAGATTTTCGTTCAGTTTTTATTGCTTTTTCTTATTGCAGTTTTTGTAACGGGTAAATATCGTTTTTTTGATTTCGATAACCTGTTGGTTATGGTCATAACAGTGCCTTTTTTCCAGGGGCAGGGATATGGTAAGGAATTTACTTTAATACATGGATCAAATACCTACTTTTTTTTCTATTCGTTTTCTTTGCTCATATTACTACTGTATTTTTTGCCTGTGATTTTAAATGTTTTATGGTCGAAAAAAGTATTTAATTCTGTATATTATAAAGTTATTTGGCTTGCTTTTGGTATTGTGCTTGCTTTGAGTGGACCATTAAATCCACCGCTTGCACTCATTATTTCAGGATTACTTTTCCTCTTTTATTTATACGATCACGTGCGTTTCAGAAAATTCCCGGAGCTTTATAATGCAATTAAGGGTGCTTTTCAATCTTTGCCACGGATGTATTATTTTTATATCGTTCCCATCGTTATTTTCTCTTTTTACTCTTTAATAATTGGCTTTTTTAATACAAATATCTCCTATTCTATGCCATTAGCTGATATGTATGACCGATTGTTTCAGGGTGTGTTTGAGGAGTTTCTCAATAAAAGACCTTTTCGAATTACATTAATTGTAATTTTAATTAATTATTTGATTATTTGGTTTTTTGTCAAAAATCAAAGAAAAAGGATTGTACTCAAATTATATCATTTTGTGTTTTTCGCAATTCTCATATTTATTTTATTTCTGCCTTTTGGTGGATACCGGGAATATCGACCACTTATTTTGAGGGGAGATACGTTATTGCCCGTAACATTTCTACTGGTATTTTTAACAGTTTTTTCAGTTTACTTTATTCTTAAAAACGTCAAAAGAAACTGGTTATACGTTTATATCCCGATTTTCTTGTGGGTCTTAATTGATTTTACCAGTGCTGATAAACCTGGTTTTGATAAAAATAATTGTGAACGGAACGCTTTAATGAAAATAGCTGCATCAGAACAAGATACAGTGGCATTAGACAACCCGTGCAGGGTTTTTTCATGGTTCAGGTTTCATAAACCCTGGAAATCTGAGTCAAAAGTTCAGGTGTTAAAGAGGTGGAATGTACTTGAAAGAGATAAAAGGTACTATTTTGTCAAAAAGACACAATAGATAAGACCATTTGAGCTAGGTTAATCAATTCAATAATTTTTTCTTTCTTTGTATTTATAAAATAAATCAAAATGAGTAAAAACCTTGTATCCATTATAATTCCGGCCTACAACGAGGAAGCAGTAATCGTTGATATGGTAAATGTGGTAACAGACGCGTTAAAAGATATTGAAGAAGATATTGAAGTGGTTTGCGTGAATGATGGCAGTGCTGACCGTACGCTGGATATTCTTCGCGAAATGGCTGAGAAAGATAGCCGTATCAGGGTAATAGACCTTTCCCGTAATTTTGGTCATCAAATTGCCGTTACTGCCGGAGTTGATCATTGTAAAGGCGATTGTGCCATAATTATTGATGCAGATTTGCAGGATCCGCCAGGTTTGATTCCTGCTATGATTAACAAATGGAAGGAGAATTACCATGTGGTTTATGCCAAAAGAAAGAAACGTAAAGGTGAATCATGGTTCAAACTTTGGTCGGCCAACATTTTTTACCGGTTGCTTAAGAAAATTACAAAATTCGAAATCCCTGTTGATACAGGAGATTTCAGGTTGATCGACCGAAAGGTGATCAATGCCTTAAAAGATATGCCCGAGCGTTTTCGCTATATTCGTGGCATGGTGGCCTGGGCAGGTTTTAATCAGACCGGCGTTGAATATGAAAGGCAGGAACGAAAAGCAGGAGTGTCAAAGTATCCGTTCAAAAAATCATTGGCCCTGGCCCTGGATGGCATCATTGGTTTTTCATTTTTCCCACTTCGCATAGCTACCTGGTTTGGGTTCGCTATAAGTGGAATTGCATTTCTGTATGCACTTTATATTTTATACAAAGCCCTTTTTACTGATGCTGTAGTGCAAGGGTGGCCCTCTATGATGGTTGTGATGCTGTTTCTGGGTGGTATTATTCTCGTAATGCTGGGTATTATTGGTGAATATTTGGGACGCACCAATATAGAAGTGAAAAACCGTCCATCGTATTTCGTGAAAGAGACCATTGAAAAAGATAAGGATTAATGGCACTTAAGGATACAACGCTTTTGTTTATTGTGGGTCGCGGCCGTTCGGGTACCTCGTTGTTGCAAACGATTCTTAATACACACCCGCAGATATCTGTAGCACCCGAATCGCAGTTTATTATGTTTTTGCGGCGCAGGTATCAAAATACTGACTGGAGTGAATCAAAAATTGAAAAATTTTCGCGGGAGCTGTGGCTCGAGGAGCGTATGGAGAACTGGCATCTAAAGCCTGAAGATCTGAAGCAGGAATTATTAAAGCATAACGAAAATGCCGATTTTGCCACGCTTTGTAAGGAGGTTTATTACCAATATGGCTTGTCGAAACAGAAAGAGCATTTGAAAGTTGTGGGTGACAAAAACCCGCACTATGCTTTATATCTTAAGCATTTAATAAACCTTTATCCAAATGCAAGGTTTGTACATATTGTGCGGGATCCGCGCGATACAATTTTATCATACAAGGCAGTAAATTTTGATGCTCACCATACTTCAACCCTGGCCAACAGATGGAATATTTACAACAAGGCTATCCTTAAATTCAGCAGGAACATGCCCGAAAAATTTCATTTTTTAAGGTTTGAGGATTTGCTTGCAAACCCTGAAGAGACTTTAACAAAGCTATGCGGTTTTCTCGGGGTTGAATATGATCCTGAAATGCTCAATTTTTACAAGAAAGAGCTGGACTGGGAAGCCGGCTTTCGCAAAAACCTTAAAAATCCACTTGACCCGAAAAAGGCATTTCGCTGGAAGCAGGATATGAGCCAACCCAATATTCAATACGCCTCAGCCATAACCCGAAAAATGGCCATTGCATTTGGTTATGAGATGCCCGGGGTGAAACATGCTGGTTTACGACGTTTGTTGACAATTCCGCATTTCTTATATGCACGATGGGTCACTTTTCTTGAAAAGCTCATTTATAAACTGCCTTTAAGTATTACCGCTCCCTTAATTGCTTTTTACCGCAAACTGACTACTACAAAATAAAACTAATGGTAATTTATTTATGAAGAAGCTGAAGCAATATATTTTACTTGTGGTTAAATTGCTAGTAGCCTTTACTTTGATTTATTTGCTGTTTAAACGCATTGAGTTTCGCCAGGTGATGGAAACATTTAAACATGGCAATTACTGGTACCTGATATCGGCTTTTTTAGTTTTTTGTATAGCGTTTGGCGTTTTTTTTAGTTACCGATTTCATGTGCTTGTACGCAGTATAACCGGTGGGTTTTATAAGTCATTCCAGTTTACGGCTATAGGTTTTTTCTTCAATAATTTTTTGCCTACCAATGTGGGTGGCGATGGTATCAAACTGTATTTGCTTAAACAGGAGCAGGGCAAAGATGGGTGGGGTAAGAGCCTGAGTTATATTTTTACTGAACGATTCATCGGGTTTGCCACTATCTTTTTGGCCTGGATTGTTTATTCTCCGTTTTTTATAGATGTGTATGCGGAGGCATGGGGCCTTGTGGCAGATTTGGTTCATGTCGACAGCCGCAAATTTTGGTTAATTGGGGGTGGTGTGTTGTTGCTTATAGCAGGTTTGCTGGTTATGGTGCTGCTACGTAATAAAAGTATTGGACAAAAGATTTTAAAAGGGCTGCAAGATTTCAAATACAGATTGAAGCAAATTTCGCAACACCAGTTGGTTTACGTCTCAATTCACTCTGTGTTGTTTCATGCGTTCCGTGGGCTCGGTTTTTATCTTCTGTTGCTGTATTTCGGGGTATCACTGGCGCCTGTGCATATGATATTTTTGCTGTTTATGTCTACGTTTATTGGGTTTTTACCCATTAGTGTAGGCGCATTGGGAACCCTGGAGGCTGCTATTGTGCTTAGCCTTGTGATATTTGGCATAACAGAAGATGTCGCCCTGGCCCTTGCATTGTTTTACAGGCTTTTTCTTGTGGTTTTTTCGCTCATTGGTGGTGTTTTATACCTCACTTACCGTCGAAGTGGTCAGCAGGCCCCGGGTAAATAGTTTTCTTGCAGACTATTTATGCTCACAAACATTGCATCTTTATGGGTTGATAATGTATTTTACCCATGTAATTTATAATTTGCGCAATTGCAAACTATATTCTTCCTGTTTTGAATGGGGCACCCAAACTGCAGAATGCGTTAAAATGGAATATTTAATTTAATCTTACTTTTTTTGCTTCGTCTACTGTCGTTTTGGAATCATATTTCACGCAGCGATCGCAACGAAGGCGCAACGTTCGCAACGTGATAGCTCGTAGCGTTCGTGGCGTCTTTTTATCGTGGCGTGCATGGCGAGAAATCTTTAAAAAAGAAATTAATCACCATAAATGCATGAATTTGCGGAACACCGTCTAATTAAACTGAACGTAACAGAACGAGACACCCAAAATAGAAAGAGATAAAAGTTAATTTGCTAATAATCAATATCTATTTTACCATATGTCGTTTTCATGCACAAAACAGGACTTACCGCCGAAGTGGTTAGCCTGTCGAGAATAAAAAGTAGGTTTTTGTTATTTATGCTCGCAAACATTTCAAGTTTATGGATTGATAATGTATTTTACCCATATAATTTATAATTTCGCAACTGCAAACTATATTCTTCAATGCACAGGAAAGGAACTGTTTTAAACCGAGTCTATTTGTGGATGGTCAATAATCTCTCGAAGCGGCAGCTTATGGGAGTTTTGGCTGCTGTTGTAGGACTTGCAGCCGGGTTTGCCGCTGTGTTACTTAAAAACATGGTGCATTTTATTTCACACCAGCTGCATTCTTTTTCAATTGAGGAGTATCAAAACTACATCTACATATTTTCACCCGTGGTTGGGTTTTTACTCACTATTTTATTCATAAGATATATATTAAGAAGGCCCGTAGGACATGGTGTGCCGGGTATTTTGCATGCTATCTCACGGAACAATGGTTTCTTACACAAACATAAAACTTTTTCATCTCTGATTGCCAGTACATTTACCGTTGGTTTTGGCGGTTCTGTGGGGCTGGAGGGCCCCATTGTGGGTACAGGAGCTGCCATAGGTTCTAATGTTGGACGTGCTTTTAATCTGAACCGCAGGCAAATTGTTACACTGATCGGATGTGCTTCTTCGGGAGCCGTAGCTGCTATTTTTAATGCCCCGATTGCGGGTATTGTTTTCAGCCTGGAAATTCTGATGTTGGATTTGACCTTCTCTTCGCTTATTCCACTTTTAATTGCCTCAGCTTCTGCTGTGGTAACCTCTTATTTTTTTCTGGGGAATGACATCCTGTACAAATTCGATGTGCTTTCTACTTTTGAATTAAGCGATTTGTTGTTTTATATTTTGCTGGGCATATTTAGTGGACTGGTCTCTGTGTTTTTTGCGCGTGTTTATTTGTTTATGAATAACAGATTCCAACGCGTCAGGAATGGTTATCACCGGTTGCTTGCAGGTGGTTTGGTGCTTGGTTTGTTGATTTTTATTTTTCCATCGCTCTATGGTGAAGGATACAACGAAATAAACCAGTGCCTGGCTGGGGATATGGACTATTTATTTAGTCGCAGTTTTTTCTATGGATTTCAGGACCAGATATGGGTAGTTATACTGTTACTTTTTGCTGTTACTATGCTTAAAGTGGTGGCTACAGCAGCTACCTTCGGAGCCGGTGGTATTGGAGGTATATTTGCCCCGGCACTTTTTATAGGCGCCAATGCCGGTATGTTTTTGAGCAAATTAATTAATATGACCGGTTTGCATGAGATATCTGAACGGAATTTTGCCCTGGTGGGAATGGGAGGCCTTATTGCAGGTGTACTACATGCCCCCTTATTTGCTATTTTCCTTATTGCCGATATTTCAGGCGGCTACAGTCTGTTTGTACCACTGATGATTACCAGTATTTTTTCTTATGTTATTGTGCGCTACTATCATCCAAATTCTGTATATACCTACCAGCTGGCACAGCGAAAAGAGCTTATTACGCACGATAAAGATAAGTCGGTGCTTAATTTGATGAAAATCGACAACCTGATTGAGACCAATTTTTTGCCCGTATACGCCGATGCCAACCTGGGGGAATTTCTTGAAACGGTAACAAAATCGAAGCGGAATGTGTTTCCGGTTATTGATCATGAAAATAATTTACAGGGAATCGTTTTTATTAACGATATCAGGCATATCATTCTGAAACGTGATTTGTATGATAAAATACAGATGCGCGATTTAATGTATATGCCATCGCCACTTGTGCATCCGAACGAATCAATGGAAGGCGTAGCCAGGAAATTTCAAACCACATCGCACTACAACCTGCCCGTTGTAAAAGACGGCAAGTACATTGGTTTTATCTCCCGCGCCAATATGTTTTCTACCTATCGCAAAATCTTGCAGGACTTTTCGGAGGAGTAGGCTTAGAAACCTTCAGTTAAAAAAACATTTTTTTTCTATTCATTAACTGCTAATGTTGCTTTTGCATTAGATTAAAATTTATGTCTTCTTGGGTTGTAACGTCTTTTCAGGAAAGAAAGTGAAATAACATTGTTTCCGGATTTTTATTCTTAACTTTGGTAAACTACCCTTGAAATTAACCAACCCAAAAACCGATGTTCTGATATTTATTAGTGTTGAGTTATTTTTAACCTGGGAACGACACTAGTTGTCGATACTATGAAGTATAATGCATTTAAAAATGAACATAAAAAAACTCCCACCGAAGCGGGAGTATAGGTTTTAACACCTTCGGCATATAGCCTTATTGTGATAAGATGTAAAACTCAAATGTATAAAGAAATTATAAAAAAACAAAAAATAATAGCATATGACACGTATTTTAGGATTAGACATGGGCACCAACAGCATTGGATGGGCTGTGGTGGAAACAGATGATAATAAAAGATTTGAGTTACTGGAAAAAGGAGTAAGGATTTTTCAGGAAGGGGTAACTGCAAAGGAGCGTACTATGCAAAGGGGTACACATAGATTATATTACCGCCGGCGGCAAAGAAAAATAGATACTTTAAAACTTCTAAATAAGAATGGATATTGTCCACCAGTTTCCGATGTAGAATTAAATAATTGGAAAATGAACAAAGAGTTTCCTGTGGGGAATGAGGATTTTCTTAAGTGGTTGCGAACTGACAATATAGGCACAAAACATGACAAACAAAAACAAATAAAAAACCCTTATTATTATCGTTTTAAGGCAGTTAATGAGCCTATTTCAAAATTTGAAGTGGGGCGCGCTATTTATCATTTAGCACAACGTAGAGGATTTTTAAGTAATAGTTTAACCAGCGAAAGTGATGAGTTGATAGTTTTAATTACGAGTAAGATTCAAATAAAATTAGAGGATGCAGCAGATAGAGTTTCATTAATTAGAGAAATAGATAGTTTAATTTCACAACTAAGCGATGAGGTTCGCGAGGATTTTAAGGTCAAAAAGCTTATCAAGTCAATTGAAAAGATAAAGAAAGAGAGGGATTTTATTGCTGAATTGAGTAAGATAGTTAATAAGAAAGAAAACCTTGGAACAGTAAAAGAGGAAATAGAACAATTATCAAAAGAAATAGAAAAAAGCGGTCATAAATATCTAGGTGAATATCTTTATTTTTTATATAAGTCTCATTCAAATATTGTCAATAACCATCAATCAAAAAAAGATTTTAGTGCGTTTGTGCAAAAATTTAAAACAGAAGAGGATAGTGATGTTACCTTGACTAATAAAATTCGGGATCGCTATATCCATCGAGAAAAGCAGTATTTAAAAGAATTCCAGCAAATTTGCAAAGTGCAAGGTCTAAATTCTATAAAAACAAAAAATGGAAAGACACTGGAAGAAGAATTGGAAGATGTGTTGTTTTTAGTACGGCCGTTAAAATCGCAAAAAGGGGCAGTTGGCAAATGCACAATGGAAAAAAACAAACCACGTTGTCCATTATCGCATCCTATCTATGAGGAATTCCGTATGTGGCAATTCATAAACAATATAAAATATAAAGAAATAAATAAGCCAAATAGCATATTTAAGAATTTAACTTATAATGATAAAGTTAAAATTGCCCCATTGTTTATGAAGGCAACCAATTTTAAGTTCAATGACATAATAAAGACTATTGACCCAACTTATACAAAATATGAGTTCAGCCATCAAAAACAATTTGAGGAGAACCGGAAAGATAGCCTTACTGTAGAGGCAAGCCCTACAATTGGCAGGTTAACAAACATATTCAATAAAAATTGGGAAGATTTAAAAAAAGAAAGATTTAAATACAAAACTATTGACAGGAATGGAAAAAGGGTTAAAAGAGAAATAGATATTTTGGAGATATGGCAAATTCTTTATCGCACCAAGTATACTAAAAACAAAAAGAACTACTTAAAAAGTTTCGCTGAGGAGAAATTAAAACTAAGTAGCAGAAAAGCAGAACAATTTCAAAGTCTTGCGACAAAACTAAAGGAAGGCTATGCAAAGCTAAGTCTAAAAGCTATAAATAAGATTATAGCATTTATGAAACCAGAAGACGAAAATAGTCAAGTATTCATATACTCATTGGCTGTTTTCTTTGCAAATATTCAAACTGTTCTGGGTGATAAAATTTGGTTAAATAATAAAAACAAAATCATTATTGACATAATTGATAAACTTGAAAATCAACAAGAAATTAATCAAAAAAATGCTTTTGTGAATTCTCTAGTAAGGCATTTTTTCAATCAACCGGAAGATAAAAGGCATTATGGCTATGACAATTATCAATTAGACCGATCAGATATACAACTTATTGAACTTATGGCTCCTGAATTTTTCGGTGCAATAACATGGAAGGCAAAAAGTGATGATTTTAAACAGAGTTTATTGAATTATGCCCACGATGAATATCGAACTTTCTTAAGGAAAGTGAAAATAAATGGTAACAAATCAGAACATTTTAAAACCGTTCCCCGGAAAGATGTAGTGATTAAAGAATATCTTGCAACCTACTTAGAGCAATTATCAATATCCGAATTACAAAAACAGTTTAATATTTACAAAGATTATTACACTAAAGATGATATGGTTTCTGAGCAATTGAGCAAATTATATCATCCTTCGGATATTATGTTGTACCCCGATGCAAAAATGCTGCTTGATCAGGATGGTAATGAGAAACTTAAGCTCCCAAGTCCTTATTTGCCGGATATTAAAAATCCAGTTGCCAATAGAACACTTCATAAACTGAAAGGATTAATTGAAGAATTGGTTGAAGCTGGTATTATTGATGAAAGAACAACGGTACACCTTGAGGTAGCTAAAGAAGTAAACGGTTCAAATTTAAGGAAGGCAATTCAAGAATATCAATCTGAAATGCAGGCAGAAAATGAGAATTATCGTAAACTTCTTGAAGAATTTGAAAAGCCCATAAATAAAGAAAATACTGAAAAAGTAGTTGTTTGGAGAGACCAAGTTGAGGACGAAGATGACTTCGATGAGGATGTTCAGAAGCTGGTGAAGTTGAAAGATTCAAAAAACAAATTAAGCGGCCAAGAGAAAAAAGAATTGGATATACTAAAAAAACGGCTTTGGAATGAACAAAAAGGCATTTGTTTATATTCTGGCAAACCAATTTCAATGAAACAACTGTTTAGTGATGGAGTAGTAGAAATAGAACATACATTTCCACGCAGCAGAGTGCCAGATAATTCTTTAGAGAACAAAACAATAGCATTTCGCGAGGAAAATAAGGAAAAAGGAAATAAAATCCCATATGAGCTAGGGAAAGAAAAGTATACATCAATAAAAGACAGGCTGTATTTTTGGGAACAAAAGATAAAAAGATTAAAGCAAGACTATAAGAAACTCGAAGATAATGTTAATAGCGGAGTATTTTCCACATCCGAAAAACGTGATGCCGCTGTTCAGAAGAAATTTCTTAAAAAAATGCAACTTGAATATTGGACAAACAGAAATGGGACTGGAAAATACGATAGATTTATTGCCAAGGAAATTACAAAAAGATTTAAGAACAGTCAATTAAATGACACTAGAATCATTACGAAGTATGCTTCAGAATATTTAAAAACTTATTTTAAAAAGAAGCCATTTGTTTTTCAAGGTTCGTTGGTTGATACATTTCGAAAAGAGTGGGGAATACAAAAGAGTGATGAAAAGAAAGTTCGATCAAAACATATTCATCATACAATAGATGCTATTACAATAGCATGTATGTCTTATAGATATCGAGAGATTTTACTAAGAAACCATTATGCTAAAATCGAAAAGGGACAAAAGTCACTTTTACCGAGACCCTTTCATAAATTTGAAGACGTTATAAGAAATCGAATTGAACAAGAAGTTATAGTTGAAAATAAGACAAATGATGAAGTCGTTAAGCAAACTCGAAAAAAACTCCGGCACCGAGGTGCGATTTTGCATAAAGAAATTTATGCAAAAGATTCAAAAGGAAATATCTTAAAAGATAAACGAAATAAAAAAGTTGTAGAAAAGAAACTCTATCGTTATAAGAAAGGTAAGAGAATTCCAACATCAGCTCTTGAAAGTTTGGTAGAAGGAAAGGATTATTTTGTGGAAACAAAAAAATCAGGTAAAACTTATTGTTATGAATTTGTTTTTGATAATAATGGTGAAAGAGTTAAAGAATTGGTTCCTAAATATGCTTTAGGCAGCACCGTTAGAGCCAAGCTACATGAAGCAAGTTATTACGGAGCTATAAAACAAGTTGATAAAAAAGATGGAAAACTACAGAAAAACGAAAAAGGAGAAATTCTATTTAAGAAAAATAAAGATGGTACTGATAAGATTCACTACGTAATTCGCAAGCCCATGAAATACGATTCGTCTGGTAATAAAGGATTCAAGAATATTGATCAACTAAAAAAAGCAAAAGTTGTTGATACGGTTGTTCATGAAATGCTTACTCTACAGGCCAAGGAAGCTGAAAGCTTTTCAAAAAGTTTTGACATTGGTTACTATATGCTAAAACCTGTTAAGAAAGATAAGAAACTAGTTAGAAATCAAAAGGGATTGATTGAATTTCAAAAAGATGAAAAAGGAAATTATGTAAAAGGGCCACAGATAAAATCAATTAGAGTGTTTTCTAAATTAAACGATCCGATTAAGCTTAAAAGGCAAACTTTTTCATCACAGGATCAGAATAAATATAAAGAAAACTTCTATGTAAATAATACTAATAATCATTTATATGTTGTCTATGAAAACACCACCAATATAGGTGAGCTTAAAGCAGTTGTGATTTCACTTTTCGATTTTATAAATAATCATAGAAAGAAAATCCATCCGGGTGATAAGCCATATCCTTTAAGTATTGATGTTGCTAGCGGTACAAAAAAGATACTTTATAAAGTTTATCAACGAAACAATAAGGATGTTGTTTTGAAAAAGAAAAAGCATGTCTTATTCAAAGCAACTAAAGATGAATCAATTGACGAAATTATTAGTATTCCAAAAAAAGATCAGCACAATAGGTTATATAAAATTGTAGGATTAAATAGGAACTTTGAATATAACCATATTAAAGAGGCCTATAATAGAGTAGGCGAGGGACAAATAAAACTAAGGCATCACATGATTTCAGGAGAGTATGATAAAAACTCACAAATTGAGGGAATGAATGATATTTTTCAGGAATATTTTGGAAAAGATAAAAAGCTTCCAGAATCAGTTTCTGAGTTTAAAATTGATTATCCGTTTCCATTTTTATTAATGAGTTTGAATAAAATGGATTGTTTTTTTGAAGGCCTTGATTTCAAAATCAACATCCTCGGCCAAATCGAAAAAATATAAAACGAGAAAGCTAAAAAGACCCGGCGTGTTACGAAAACACACCGGGTCTAAATAAATTGTTATGGAAATGGAAAAAGGATACATATACCATATATACAACCAGGGAAATAACCGGGGAAAAGTGTTTTTTGAAAGGAAAAATTATCTTTTCTTTTTGGAAAAAGTGAGAAAATATATGCTGCCCTATTGTGATATTTTGGCATGGTGCCTGATGCCGAATCATTTTCATTTTATGGTGTTGGTAAATGAAGTGAATTTACCTGTGATCGAAGGTAGTGTGAGCAGGGACGAAAGACTCGGCGTGTCTCCAAGACACACCGAGTCTCGGAAACCCGCAAAACTCCGAACCTTGAATACATCAATCGGGATTATGATTATGGGTCATGCAAAAGCTATAAATAAGCAACAAAAACGAAGCGGCAAATTATTTCGAGAAGAGACCAAAGCCGAATGCATCAATTGCCCAAACGGCATTACGCCAACATTTTATGCCACCGAATTTGGAACGCAAATTCATGTGAGCAACCCGGAAAAAGAGTATCTGCAAGCTTGTTTTAACTATATTCATCAAAACCCGGTGAAAGCCGGCCTGGTTGCCCGACCCGAAGAATGGGAGTACTCATCGGCAAAAGATTATGCCGGATTGCGCAATGGAAAGATGATTAACAAGAGACTAGCGCGAAAATATATTGATTTCTAACCGGATGCAACACTCGGCGTGTCTCCAAGTCACAACGAGTGTATTTAAATATGTATAAAAGAAGCGTAAAAAAATGTAAAGATTCATCATAAAACCCGGTGTGTCTTCAAGACACCCAGGGTTTGAGAAACCTGCAGAGTTATGTTGAAACGTACACTTTATTTTTCCAGCCCCGGATTTTTATCGGTCAAAGATACGCAACTCGTTTTTGATCCCAAAAATGGTGGTGATGTTAAAAAAGTACCTGTTGAAGATATTGGTTTCATGATCATCGAAAATCAACAAATTGCTGTTTCATCGCCATTAATTGAAGAGCTCATGAATCATAACGTAGCTGTTGTTTTCTGCGATAGCCGGCATCATCCCCAATCTATGTTGCTTAATATGGAGGGACATCACCAACAAACCGAAATTTATCGGCAACAGGTGACCGCGTCTGAACCACTCAAAAAGAATTTGTGGAAGCAGACAGTTACAGCCAAAATTTTGAATCAATCAAAACTTTTGGAAAAAATTGGTATCGACCCAAATCCCTTGCCGCATTTGGCCAGTCAGGTAAAAAGCGGTGATGCTGATAACCGCGAAGGTATGGCGGCCAGGGTTTACTGGCAACGTATTTTTGGTCAGTCATTTTTAAGAGACAGGTATGGACGATGGCCCAATGCCCTTTTAAATTACGGTTACATTGTGCTTCGGGCAGCCGTAGCCAGGGCACTGACCGGTTCAGGCCTTTTCCCTTCTTTTGGCATATTTCACCACAACCGGTACAATGCTTTTTGCCTGGCTGATGATATAATGGAGCCCTATCGGCCTTTTGTAGATATGGCCGTATGGACTGTATGTGAAAAATATCCTGATGTATCCGAAATGCATAAAGAGATAAAAGCGGAGATGCTACAAGTGCTATCTGTCGATGTTGGTATGAAAAAACAAACCCGTCCGCTTATGGTGGCCATTACTCATACTACCGCATCGTTGGCAGCATGTTTTACCAGGGATAAAAAAAATATAGAATATCCAATTTTGATTTAGTGCAATGGAACAAAACCGGTTAAATGCCTATCATATTATGTGGCTGTTTGTATTTTTCGATTTACCCACCAACACAAAAAAAGAACGGAAGGCTGCAGCCCGTTTCCGCAAAGATTTGATGCGCGATGGTTTTAGCATGATGCAGTATTCGGTTTACAACCGGCATTGCGCCAGTAAGGAGAGTGCCGATGTGCATGAAAAACGAGTTAAAAATTTTATACCTGAAAAAGGACAGGTAAGTATTTTGCGCATTACCGACAAACAATACGGGAATATTGTAAATTATTGGGGCGTGAAAGAAAAACCCTTGCCAGAAGGACCAAAGCAGTTGGAAATATTCTAGTCAATGATTTGGTTTAATAAGCATTGAAATAAAACAAAAAGTGGTTATTTTCGCAAGTAACATGAACAAAAAATGCTCTTTGACATCATGATATTTAAAAGTCATTGAAAATTGAACTTAGAATGATAAATTTACATCCAGAAACCACTTCCTGTGGAGTAATCAGGCGAAAAAATAGCCATAAAATTGATTGTATGTCTGGTTATATAACCGTTTCTGAGCCCCAGGTTGTGGTTTGATGTAAATTCAAGACGATAAAAAACCGCGTGTTCGTATGTTGCGCACTTCGTCATGTTGTGGTTTGATGTAAATTCAAGACGATAAAAAACAAGCAGTTGGCGAAGCTTTTCACGCTTGAAGTTGTGGTTTGATGTAAATTCAAGACGATAAAAAACTTACGGGCTATTCACAACTAAACAAAACATGTTGTGGTTTGATGTAAATTCAAGACGATAAAAAACTTAAGAAAGCCGGGGATGTTGCGTTCTCCGTTGTGGTTTGATGTAAATTCAAGACGATAAAAAACACAGGGAAAGAAATTTCATTTGAAATCGCAGTTGTGGTTTGATGTAAATTCAAGACGATAAAAAACTAATTGAAACAATGATAGTTATAATTTCTGTTGTGGTTTGATGTAAATTCAAGACGATAAAAAACGTTAGTTAATTCAACCTCAACCGATAATTTGTTGTGGTTTGATGTAAATTCAAGACGATAAAAAACATGGGAAGAAAAAACATTAGAGTTCAATTCGTTGTGGTTTGATGTAAATTCAAGACGATAAAAAACTCTGTTACCTTACTTGAATTACAAGATATAGTTGTGGTTTGATGTAAATTCAAGACGATAAAAAACAAACAAATGAAAAGTGATCGTTATGGAAAAGTTGTGGTTTGATGTAAATTCAAGACGATAAAAAACTATTTCGATCAATCGAAACATTAACCAAATGTTGTGGTTTGATGTAAATTCAAGACGATAAAAAACTAGCTCAATAAGCTTAGATATAGCTATTACGTTGTGGTTTGATGTAAATTCAAGACGATAAAAAACTATTTGCTAAAGATTCTGATGCGAGATGGGTTGTGGTTTGATGTAAATTCAAGACGATAAAAAACCGCAATCGCTATATGGTCAAAGTTTAACATGTTGTGGTTTGATGTAAATTCAAGACGATAAAAAACCATTTTCCTTTTACAATAAACGAGTTGTTGGTTGTGGTTTGATGTAAATTCAAGACGATAAAAAACATGTAACGAAAGAATATGTAACAGATTGCAGTTGTGGTTTGATGTAAATTCAAGACGATAAAAAACCCGGAACCGGATCAGCCGCAACAGGCGCCGGTTGTGGTTTGATGTAAATTCAAGACGATAAAAAACATGAATTTATTAATAACAGAACAAGAA
>NZ_JBSRDC010000050.1:0-91600 GCF_055145285.1 Salinivirga sp.
GCTTCTGCTGCTTTTTTGGCTTCTGCAATAGAATCCTGCCGGCGCTGTTCCGCCTCTGCTTGTTTCAAACTATCTGATCTGGCTCTTACACGTGCAGCTTCACGGGCACGTGCAATACTGTCCTGATACTGCTGTTGGGCCTCTACCCTGTTTAAACTGTCTGCCCGGGCTTTTTCTTTGGCCATTCGTTGTGCCCGGGCAAGTGCTTCCTGGCGTTTGCGTTCTGCTTCTTCTTTTCGCTGGCGCTCAAGTTCGGCCAAACGCTTTTTTTCTGCGGCTTCTTTGGCTTTTTGTATGCTATCCTGTTTCTGTTTTTCTTCGGCTAACCTGCGCTCGCGCTCTTCTGCAATCCTTTTAGCCTCTGCAATAGAATCCTGCCGCTGTTGCTCTGCCTGTGCGCGTTTTAGGCTATCGGCACTGGCTTTTTGACGGGCAATTTCGCGAGCCCGGGCAATGGAATCTTCTTTCCGTTGTGCTGCTTCAACTTGCCTTAAACTATCGGCCCGGGCTTTTTCCTGTGCCAGTACCCTGGCTCTTTTTTCAGCAGCACGTCGCTCTGCTTCTTTCTGAGCCAGTTTTTTGGCTTCAGCTTCTGCTGCAGCTTGTTCGGCTTTTTCCTGGGCCTTTTGTTCCCTGGCCTGTGCTTGTTCTTGTTCCTTTTTCTGTTGATCGATCTTGGACTGGATGGATTTGGAATAATCCATATCATAGCCGAAATCTCTGATTGAAGGATCGTATTTTATCAGCCCAACGGGTTGATTGAAAACTACCAATTTACCTTCTTGCTGCTCCTCCAGTACAACACGAAATTCGTAGGGTCTGAAAGGAAACAACAAGGGGTCGTTTTTAGGGGCAGCAGGTACTTTGGTGTTTACCTGTATTTTTTTTGTGATATAACCCTTGCGGGCAAAAGACAGTATGTAGGTTTTACCATATTCCAGTTCGAAATCGAACTTACCATTACCCGGCGGGTTGACTTCTTTTACCTTGTTTCCATTTTCGATAAGGGTAATGGTAGACTTTTCTTCATCGCCCCCTTTAACTTTCAATTTGCCAAAAACGACAAAAACATCTTCCTGACCAACCATGATGGTTGGGAGGAAAAACAGTAAAGCAATAAAGAAATACTTTATGTTCATAAATATTCTTTTACCTTGCTCAGGTATGACTGCAATTGCCTGCCTGAACTAATAATGTACATGGATTAAAAACAACCCGTAATTTTACCCATTATTGTTTTATTAATATTTTATATCTTAAGCCTAACAAAAAAAGTTAAAATTTGCCGAATATGAAAAAATATTTAATGCTCATTTTGCTGGTTTCATTCCTTGATTGCTCTTATGCCCAGAAAAACGATACTTTACTGGACTATGGTATGCAATTAATACGCCAACAAAGTTTTGAAAAAGCTATTCCATTTTTGAATACGTATAGTCAAAACCATCCTGAAAACCTGAATGCCAGACTGCAACTTGCATTCTGTTTTACACAAACACATCAACTTGATAAGAGTATAGAGCTGTACAAGAGCATTTTATCCACGCGGCCGGGTTATCATCGCGCCTATTATATGCTGGCCAATTTATATATGGAAAAAAAGCAGTTTGACGAGGCTTTAGCATATTCTAATAAAGCACTTAACTTTGAAAAAGATAACGCTGACTATTTGCTTGTAAAAGCACAAATATTAAGGCATCGTGGTGATTTGAAACAAGCCTGCCGATATTATAAAAAGGCTAAACGAAAAGGAAGTAGAGAAGCTAAATACAGCCTGGACAAGTATTGTAAGTAGTCTTTGTTCGAATACTGTTATATTGCTAATTAACTGATAATTGGTTAAAAGTAAGCACCTAACAGGTTTGTCAAATGACGAAACTTCAGTTAGCAGCTATTTGAAGTACTTACCAACTGTTTTTATCAATTGCTTGGGTCTTATGGGCTTAGATAAGAAGTCGTTACAGCCTATTTTATAACATTTTTCATCTTCATCAGCCATCATAAAAGCTGTTTGAGCAATAATTGGAATGTGTGGTTTTTTATCTTTTATATATGTAGCAGCTTCATAACCATTCATTTCAGGCATTTGCAAGTCCATTAAGATTAGGTCAATCTCAGGATTCTCATCTATGGTTTGGCAGGCTTCTACTCCATTTTTTGCCCAAATAACATTAGCTCCCGTTGGATTAATAATTTCACGCAGAAAAATAAAGTTGAACTCAACATCCTCGGCTATTAAAATATTCTTTCCGGTCCAGTTATCACTTTCATGCACTTCTTTTTTGCCCTCAGTTTTTTTAACTCTGAAAAAACGTTCGGGAAAACCCAGATAAAATGTTGTACCTTCATTAATCTCAGAGTCAAACCAAAGCTTACCGCCCATTTGTTCAAGCATTTCTTTCGCAATACTAAGTCCCAGACCAGAACCACCACTTTCGAATGTAAAAGCATGTTTTGTACTTTCGAAAAGATTAAATATTTCGCTGTGTTTTTCTTTGTCGATTCCTTTACCAGAATCACTAATGAAAAACATTAACCCATCCTGATTCAACTTAGCACCAATTTCGATTGAACCTTCTGTGGTATGTTCCTGGGCATTTTCATACAAAATATTGATAACTTGATTTAATCGAAAAACATCCACGTAAATTTCTGCCTGTACATCATCCGGTAGTTTATTGATCTGGGTAAATACTTTATCGGTTGCAGATATGGATTGTTTTTCGTCATAGTCAGTTTCAATTTCATTTAAAATGGTGTTGACATTTTTCCACTCCTGTCTAAAACGCATTTGCTCACTGCGTAACTTACTGGCATCGATAATATTGTCGAACATTCTGACAAGATTCCTGGAGCTCTGGGTAATTAAATTTATGAATTCTTCCCTTTCATCAATTGTAAGATCCGGGTCGGCCAATAAATCGCTAAACCCCACTATAGAATTCACGGGTGTTCGTACTTCGTGTGAAATATTGGTGAGGAAAGCTGTTTTAAGCTGATTAGCCTTATCGACCCTGGTCAGCATCTCTTTATTAGCAGCAATCACTGCGACGCGGTCAAAAGCCTGTGCAAATACTAAAGCAACGCTTTTGTAAAATGAAAACAGCAGGTTGTTTATCGTATTGAGATTTGGATTGCGAATTGCCAACAACCCATATACCTTATCTTTAATCTGCACAGGGAAAATCCACCATGACCCGGAAGTCAAATCAAAATGTCCGGATAAATAATTTTGTAATGGTTGAGCATCAGAACCGTTTTGAGACAAATAAACAACTTGAATGGTGCGAAGTAACTTTATAACATTCTCATTGGCTTTATAAGGTATATTGTCGGGAAATAAAGCAACTTCAGCATCCTGTTGACAATGTATACCTTTCCGGATAAATTGCGATTTTTCGGCATCAATCCTGTAAATAGCAATGGGTTCGGCAGATACTTTTGCGATTTTTTTCAGTGTTTCCTGAATGTTATCAGTCGAAATTTCGCTGTCTTTACTTAATAATGGAATAGTTTCTGCTATAACCTCCTGCTGAAGGACACTCCATTGCAGTGTATCGAAGAGTTCTTTGGTCGAAAGCGAGTTTTCACCAAAATTATCATCTAAAAAATTATTTTTGTCTTCTGAATGTGTCATATTTGTACTTACAAAAATGAAAATATAAAAGTATGAAAATATTGTTAAAAATCCATCTATTGCTAATTACTTTATTAATGGCCGGAGGCAACATTCTGGCACAAGAAGTTAATATTGACTTTAAAATAAATGGCCTGGAGAATGAAGCTATTATTATTGCTCATCATTTCGGCGAAAACACTTTAGTGGATGACACTCTGCAGCTTAATATCGAAGGTTCGGCGACATTAAAAGCAGATACCCTCTTTCCACAAGGTCTTTATTTATGCATTTTCCCCGATCGCTCATATTTTGAATTTATAATGCCGGAAAATCAGCAATTTTCTATAGCAACAGATAATGGTTCGAATGCACAGAACTACATTAAAAGTATGGAAATAAAAGGTTCAGCAATTAATAAACGATTTGTTGAATATCAATTGTTTATGATAGAGCGTAACCAGGAATCGAACAATTTGCGCCAGGCACTTAAAAACGATCCTGATAATGAAAAACTGAAAAAGCAACTAAAAAATTTAAACAAGCAGGTCAAATCCGAGTGGAATAGCATTCAAAAGTCGTATCCCGGCTCATTTCTTGATAAAATGCTTAGTGCACTCTCAGAGGTCGACGTTCCTGAAGCCCCTAAAGATAAAAATGGGAATACCATTGATAGTTTATACCAATATAATTATTATAAGAATCATTTCTTTGACCACATTGATTTCAGCGACAACCAGTTACTGTATTCACCTATTTATCATCGAAAATTAAAATATTTCTTTGAACGTGTGGTCATCAGACGTCCGGATTCAACAATAGCTGCAGCCGACCGTCTTTTAAAGAAGCTTGAAGATAAAACGGAGTATTTTCAGTATACCCTTGCATTTATATTCAATAAATATGCACAAACCAAGTATATGGGTTTTGATCAGGTGATGGTGCATCTGGCAGAAAACTATTATTTGAATGGTAAAGCCGACTGGGTATCTGAAGAATACGTGGATAAGCTTCGTGAAAGGGTTGAAAAATTAAAGCCCAATTTAATCGGCAACGATGCTCCGAAATTGGATAAAGCTCAATCCATTGAAGGTTATTTTTATCCCCTGCACGAAGTAGAAGCCAAATATACAGTAATTGCCTTTTGGGAACCCAGTTGCGGCCACTGTAAAAAAGTAATCCCAAAACTGCACGAAGAAGTCTATACAGAAATGCAAAATTTGGGTGTGCAGGTTTATTCCTTTTATACACAGGCCGATAAAGAAGAATGGAGCAAGTTTTTAGAAGAAAAAGGACTCACAGACTGGATCAACGTATGGGACCCCAATAATTTCACTGATTTTCGTAATAAGTATGATGTATATAGCACGCCAACACTTTATCTTTTAGATAAAGAAAAAAATATTATTGCCAAAAGAGTGGACGTTGAAACCATCAAATCCATTATTTCGGAAAAAGAAAAGTAAAATACTATGATTATTGCAATAGCTACCATCATATTAGCCTACATTTTGGGCTCAATACCCACTGCGGTGTGGATTGGCAAAGCAAGATATAACCTTGATGTGCGTGAGCATGGTTCTGGTAACGCCGGTGCCACCAACACTTTTCGCGTTTTGGGCTGGAGGCCGGGGGTGGTAGTTTTTTTAACCGATACCGTAAAAGGCTTTCTGGCTGTATATTTCACACAAATATCGGGTATAGCAGATCATGAATTTGCTGCATTGTTTTATATTGCCAGCGGATTAATGGCCATTATAGGTCATATTTACCCTATTCTTGCCGGGTTTAACGGAGGAAAAGGTGTAGCTACTATGCTTGGTGTAGTATTGGCCCTCCATACACCCGGAGCCTTAATAGCGCTGGGTGCTTTTGCCCTGATATTTTTTACTACACAATATGTTTCCCTGGGATCATTGGTTGCAGCTGTTACCTATCCATTGGTAATTTTTGTTTTTTTTCCTGATGCAGATTTATATTTGAAAATTTTTGCATTTGTGTTAGCTGCCATTCTTTTTCTGAGTCATCGGGGTAATATTATGCGGCTGCTGAAAGGCACTGAAAATAAAGTCAGAATTTACGGAAAACATTAGCCAATAAATTATTCGGACGTGATGTTTCCTCTTTCTTTTGTTCATTAATACCGTACCAGTTTTCGAGCTTACTTCTTAATACCTGGCTATTGATATTGTACTGGTACGTATTAGGTTCAAAAATAGATATGCTGCCTGTTTCTTCAGAAACCGTTACAACCAATGAATGGTAATTCTCTGTCATTCCCTTGGCTGCCCGGTGCCTTAACCCCATTTGAGCAGGCAAATCAGTTGTTTTTGATAACGGAAGCACACATCGGGCTGCTACAATTTTACGATTAAAAATTACAATGGCTCCATCGTGCAACGGGCTGTTTTTGTAAAAAATGCTTTCAATTAACCTTCCCGATACCTTACTGTTAATGATGTCTCCCGACTCTATTACCGGACTGGGTTCGGCTCTTGTCGTAAGCACCATTAAGGCACCTGTACGCGTGGCTGACATGTTTACACAGCTTTTAACAATTTCATCTACTTCTTTATCTGAAAGTGATTTACGATTTTTATAAAAAAACTTTTCTACTGAAAAGCTCCTGCTAAAAAAATCGCGTGTACCAATCATGAGTAAAAAACGGCGTAACTCCTGCTGAAAAACTATAATGAGCGCTACCAGACCCACACCCATGAATTGACCTAAAATGGTACTTAACAAATCCATCTCAAGGGCTTCTACAAGTTGCCATGCAAGATAAACAGAAAAAATAACCACAAAAATATTGATGGCTACAGTACCTTTAATGAGCAAAAAAATCTGGTACATTAGAAATGCAACCAACAATATATCCAGTATATCCAGAAACCGGAGTGAAATAAATCCTTCAATCATATTGTTCTTGTGTTTTATTAACTACTGCAATCATCTGTGCTGCAGGTTTAACGTCATGTACCCTGATTATAGAAGCGCCATTTTGCATGGCTATAGTATGTAAAGCAATAGTTCCACAAAGACTATCCTCAGGGCTAATATTCAGCATTTTATATATCATAGATTTTCGTGACATGCCCACCAGGATAGGTTTGTCCAGCACTAAAAGTTCGCGCAGCCTACTGAGCAACAAGTAATTATCATCTATTTTTTTGGCAAATCCAAACCCCGGGTCTATTATTAAATCGTCAATTCCAGCCTGTGATGCCTTTTCTACCATTTCGGCAAAATAGAGGGTAATATCCCTTACAATGTCATCGTATTGCGTATATTGCTGCATATCCTGAGGTGTGCCACGCATATGCATTCCAATGTACGGTAACCTGTGGCGGCCGGCAACCTCGAGTATCTCCGGATCCAGCTGTCCCCCTGATATATCATTAATGATGGCTGCATTGTACTTTTCTATAGCCCAATTGGCTATTTCCGCCCTGAAAGTATCAACAGATACAGGAAACTCAGGATAATTAGTGGCCAGAATATCTAAAGCCGGGGCCAATCTTTCTTTTTCTAATTGCGGAGATATATTTTCGGCTCCGGGCCGCGAAGAATAGCCACCAACATCAATCCAGTCGGCTCCTTCGCTTATAATTTGAGCAATTCTGTGCGCTGTTTTTTTTTCACCCTGCACCCTGCTGCCGGCATAAAACGAATCTGGCGTAACATTTAATACAGCCATAATATGTGGCCGGTTCAGTTCAATCAGGTGATCATGTATTTTTATTGTATGCTTTCCTTTCATTGCAAAATTTCTAAGCAATAACGCTACTTAAAATTCAGTACGAAGGTACAATTTTATGCATAAAATTCGATGTGGAAACATTATTTTCAGACAAAGCGTAGCCCATTATCAATTTAATTGTTCAATTTCCTGTGATTGTTGAATAACGTGTTTATAAAAAACAACCTATTCACTTTTTACTGTAGTCAATGCTTAGTATATTTGAAAGCTTAATTCGCCTATGGCCTCATGTATGTGTCTTCTGGTGCATTATTTCAATTTTCAACAAGATCAAAACCGACTACAATGAATAAATTTATAGTACTCGAAGGATTAGATGGGTCAGGTAAATCGACTCAGATCGATTTATTAAAACGCTATTTTGATGAACAGGGTATCAATTATAAATTCCTGCATTTCCCACAAACAGCAACGCCCTACTTCGGACAAATGATTGCCCGTTTTTTACGCGGCGAATTTGGCCCCTTAGACGCAGTAGATCCCTATCTGGTAGCTATGCTTTATGCCGGCGACAGACATGCTGCATCGACTGACATCAGAGAATGGCTTTCTATAGGTTCAGTTGTGGTTGTAGACCGTTATGTAATGTCAAATATTGCATTTCAGTGTGCTAAACTTAGCAATGAAGCCGATAAAGAAAGATTACGCAACTGGATATTTCAGTTTGAATACAATTATTATCAAATACCAGGGCCCGGACTATCTGTTTTTCTTGATGTACCGATGGATTTTGTAAAGCATAATCTGGAAAATGAACGAAAAGGCAGCGATAGAGCATATTTGCAAGGTAAGCAAGATATTCATGAGGCACACAGCAGTTTTCAGGAAGTTGTAAGAAAGGAATACCTTGAGGCCATTAAACTTGATTCGACGTTTGAAAGGTTAAACTGTGCATTGGATGGAAAAATGAAACCCGCACAGAAAATATTTGAGGAAATAAAACATTTAATGAACCAATATAGCATTATATAAAAGCTTACATTACTATACTTCAATCAGTTAAACATTCTAATAAAAAGTATAACTTAAACCTGAGATATGAAACTCTTACGGAATTTTTCCAGATTACTCATCGGCATATTGTTTATTTTTAGTGGGTTTGTTAAAGCTGTTGATCCTTTGGGGTCAACTTACAAATTCACCGATTATTTTATGGCATTCGGCATGGATTGGCTCTCTCCAGCCGCTTTGTTTTTTGCGGTGGCCTTGTCAGCTGTTGAATTTGCCATAGGTTTTGCTCTTATAAACAATGTATTCACACGTGTAATCAGTGTGATCATGTTTATTTTTATGAGTTTTTTTACAGTACTTACCTTTTATTTGGCACTAACCAACCCTGTAACCGATTGTGGTTGTTTTGGCGATGCCATAAAATTAACCAACTGGCAAACATTTTATAAAAACCTGGTTTTCATGATACCGGCCAGCATTGTATTCTGGAAGAGAAATCATTTTGCATCGTGCTTTAATCGGGGCGCACAACTAATCATCGTAATTATAGGCGTGCTAATATCTTTATACATTTCAAAACAGAGCTATAATCATTTGCCGGCTGTTGATTTCAGGGCTTATAATGTGGGAACAGACATTCGGCTTGGTATGAGCGAAGAGCTGCAAGGTGCACCGCAACCTCAGTTCGAAACAAAAATTGTGTATGAAAAAGATGGCGAACAAAAGACCTTTACCACAGATAATTTGCCTGACAGTACATGGCAGTGGGTAGAAACCATCAGTAAGCAAATTGAGAAAGGTTACGAACCCCCAATTCAAAATTTTCATCTTACTGATCGCAGCAAGCAGGATGTAACCGATATGGTGCTCAACGACGAAAGATTTACGCTGATGGTAGTAGCTTACGATATAGAAAAAATGCCTGAGGAATCTTACACCACGCTTCATCGCATTTCGGATATCGGCGAAGCCAATGGTTTTCAGGTTTTTATGGTTACAGCCTCTAACCCGGCTGATGTCAATCAGTTTAAACGCGATCAATCTTTAATGACCACGACCTATTTTGCCGATCCCATTACCCTAAAAACAATTGTTAGAAGCAATCCAGGTATTGTATTTATGAAATCAGGCCTTATTCTTAAAAAGTGGCATTTCGATGATTTCCCAGGGGCAAATAAAATGGACGAATATAATTTGTATAAAGCTTCACTTGAATCGAAAAATAACGATACTTTGATGCTGACAGGTTTCTTTATTTTGATTTGGATGCTCTTGTCAGCCATATTTGAAATTGTTGGATTTAAATCCCGGTATTCGTGATTCGGCAAACGCTATCGGAAATTGGCTATGCTGTACTGGTTCTGTACGGGGTAGTATCACTGGTGTTTCTGTTATTCATCATTTTGCCGGGCGATCCGGCTCAAATGATGGTTGGACAACGGAGCGATGAACAAACATTAAACAATATCAGAAATGAATACGGGTTTAATGAACCTGTAGGAATACAATATTTAATGTATCTGAACGATTTATCGCCCATCAGTATAATAAAAGAAAATTCATCAGGATTTGCTCCCACTCCCGACAGATTTAAAAACTATTTATCGTTAGTACCGCTCGGAACCCAAACGAAACTTGTGCTGAAATGGCCCTATTTAAGAAATTCGTACCAAAGCAAACAACCCGTGAATCAACTATTGTCTAATGCACTGCCACAAACATTAATACTCGCTTTAGTCAGTATTGCAGTAGCTGCTATTTTAGGGATTCTCATAGGGTTTCTGGCTGCTTATTTCAAAGGAAGTATATTTGACAAAGGTATGGTTTCGCTCACTGCTTTGGGAATGAGTTTACCTTCCTTCTTTGCGGCCATTCTTATGGGATGGATATTTGCCTATTTGCTCGAATCCTATACACACCTCAATTTAACAGGAAGTTTGTACGAGATGAATCCGATTACCGGAGCACAGAATCTTGCCCTGCACAATTTAATTTTACCTGCATTAACCCTTTCTATCAGACCTCTGAGTGTATTTATTCAACTCACAAGAAATAGTTTATTGCAGGAAACAAGCTCCGACTATTTCGTAACTGCACTGGCCAAAGGCAATTCTAAAACCGGCGCCATGCGCAATCATGCGTTGAAAAATGCCCTAAACCCGGTTATAACAGTAATTTCTGGTTGGTTTGCTTCTATGCTCGCTGGAGTTGTGTTTGTAGAATATATTTTTGGATGGAAAGGTATTGGGCAGCTTTTGGTTAATGCACTGAATAATTATGATTTTCCTATCGTAATGGGTTGCATTCTAACGATAGCTTTCCTATTTTTATTGATTAATATGGCAGTCGACGTAATTTATCGTTGGCTCGATCCCCGAATACGTTATCAATCTTTAAAAAATAAATAATTATGAGAAAAATGATTGTTGCCGGAAACTGGAAAATGAATACCACCCTGCCCGAAGGTGAAAAACTTGTAAAAGAGTTGGTTGACTTATTAAGCGACTATAAGGGCGAAAAAGGTATTATCATTGCACCCCCGTTTACACATTTAAATGCTGTAAACAACCTTATTACCAACACGTCAATACACCTTGCTGCTCAAAACTGCGCTAGCGAAGAATCCGGTGCATATACCGGTGAGGTATCAGCCGCTATGATTGCTGCTACAGGAGCTAAATATGTTATTTTGGGTCACTCGGAGCGCCGGGAATATTTTAATGAAAGCGGTGAAACGTTACTACGCAAAACACAGTTGACTTTGCAAAACCAATTAAACCCTATTTTTTGCATTGGGGAGCAACTTACTCAGCGTGAGAGCGAACAACACGAGGCTACCGTAAAAAAGCAATTGGAAGAAACGGTATTTAAACTACCTAAATCTGATTTTGAAAAACTTATCTTGGCTTATGAGCCTGTTTGGGCCATTGGCACGGGTAAAGTAGCCAGCCCTGAGCAAGCACAAGAAATGCACGCATTTATCAGACAACTCATAGTGGAGAAATATGATGAAAAAACTGCCGAAAACATGAGTATTTTGTATGGTGGCAGTTGTAAACCAAACAATGCAACTGAATTGTTTAGTC
This sequence comes from Salinivirga sp., assembly GCF_055145285.1. NCBI lineage: Bacteria > Pseudomonadati > Bacteroidota > Bacteroidia > Bacteroidales > Salinivirgaceae > Salinivirga > Salinivirga sp. The sequence goes on from NZ_JBSRDC010000050.1 coordinate 11,414, forward strand.
AGCAAGATGTGGATGGTGGCCTTATTGGCGGCGCATCTTTAAAGGCCGAAGATTTTCGTGCCATTATTAACTCCTAATAAGCAAATCGAGTGGAATACACCGAAATAAGTATAGACCTGACGTCCCTAAAGAGTACTATGCAAGACATAGTAATTGCCGAATTGGGTGATCTGGGATTTGAAAGTTTCTTGGAAGAAAAGCAGTACTTACGTGCTTATATTCCAAGCCATGCATATAGTAAAGCAGATCTTCAGGAATTAAGTGCACAATTTGATAATTTTAGTTTTACAGCGAAAACCATTCCACAACAAAACTGGAATGCACAGTGGGAATCGAGTTTCACACCCATAAGCATTGACAACTATTGTTATATCAGAGCACCATTCCACGAGCCGGCTGAAGGTTTTGATTATCAAATAGAAATAGAGCCGAAAATGTCATTCGGTACGGGGCATCATGCTACTACACGTTTAATGATTCAGCTTATGCGTGGTATTAAGCTGAAAAACAAACAGGTATTAGATATGGGCTGTGGCACAGGGGTTTTAGGTATTCTGGCCAAAATGACCGGAGCTTCAATTGTTGATGGAATTGACGTTGATCAATGGGCTGTAGAAAACACTGTCGAAAATGCCAGGCGCAATAACGTTAATTTTAATGATGTAGTACTGGGGGATGCTGAGAAAATTGCACGCAGTTATGATGTGATTCTGGCCAACATTAATCGTAATATCTTGCTGGCTGATATTGAAATTTATGCAAAGCACCTCAACAAAGGCGGACAGTTATTCTTAAGTGGTTTTCTTGAAGCTGACACGCAGATTGTGGCCCAAAAGGCAGCATCATATCAACTTAAACTGACAGATCAATTGTCGGAAGATCAATGGCAGGCAATGGTTTTTAAAGCTTTAAATTAAATATTACTATCATGGCATTTAAAAACAGTATCATCAGCATGCTGTACTGGGGTTTTCTCATGGTACTTAGCTTCAGTGCACAATCGCAGGAACAGGGAGCTTTCAGGGCCGATTCGGCCGGGTTTATAGAAGACCTGCATGATTTCATGGAAAATGTCAAACGACTTGAGGACCAAGGCGAAAAAACAGTCAACCGGATTGAAATACTTTGGGAAGCAGGTCGTGTAGATGATACCGTACAGTCATTGATGTATAAAGTTGCCAACACCTTAGAGGAACGTCGCGGAAGGCCCTTCCCGCATTTTGACGGATGGTTGAATACCACGGCCCAATTCCTGGAAAATGATGAAGTCAACGATAATTTCTTCGCCTACCAAACGGCTATTATCAATATGTGTAATGCCAGTGATATAAGATTACGACATATCAAGCAATTTATAGAAACCATACGCGAACTCAAAGAATTTAACCGACTTAGCAAGAATGGCTCCACCGTTTGGAAAAGTAATGCTACATCACACACTTTTGAGTTCACTGCCGATACAATGCTCATTAAGTTTCCGTTAAGCACGTTGACCTGCACCGCAGTTAGAGACAGTATAAAAGTTTATAATACCAAAGGAGCATTTGATCCCATTGAGCGTATTTGGCATGGGGAGACAGGGCAAACGTATTGGGAACGAGCAGGGTATCACCGCGATTCTGTTTTTGCGCTTTATGACAATTATCGTATAGATATGCGTTTGAGCAAGTTTGAAGTCGATAGCGCCCGGTTTTATAACTTCCATTTTTACAAAAAACCACTCACCGGAAAATTATCTGATAAAGTAATCGAAATTCCTTCCCCAAAAAATGCCACATACCCCGAGTTTGAATCTTATCAGTCGAACTTTGTGATTAAAGGCATTTTTAATAACATCAACTTTACAGGGGGCTTTATGATGCGCGGAGCACAATTATATGGTTCAGGAGATGAGAATAACAGTGCCCGCGTCGACATATATCGTGATGTAGAATATGTTGAAAACGGCGATACACTGATCAAAAACATGCTTTTTATGAAAGGATTAAGCGAATTCTTTGTTTTTACCGACAAATATATTCTCTCACGCAATGCCAAAGTGGTTATGTTGCTTAACCAGGATTCGCTTTATCATCCGGGGCTGCAGTTTACGTATTTGGAAAAAGACAACGAAGTTACCCTCTTAAGAGATGATAACACCCCAAATATGTCGCGCAGTCCTTTTTACGACAGTTTCCACATGTTTGAAATTGATGCGCCAGTTGTTAAATGGAAGGTAGGCAGCCATGCTGTCAACTTTTCATCTTTAAGAAACAGTGCCATTAACAATGCTGCCTTTCTTTCTTATAACCTTTTTAACCGCGAATATTATAATGTTTTTCAGGGCCACGACTTTAAGCATCCCTTTTTTAGGATTCGACGCTATTTAAACGAAAAAGAATCGAGGAATTTTACCGCACAGGAAATTGCCCATATAATCGACCAGCCGGAGCATGAAGCCAGAAAGTTTTTGCTCCATATGACCTACCTCGGATTTGCCGATTATGACAATTCTTCCCACAAGGGTAAAATGAAACAAAAGTTTTTCGATTACCTCCTTAATGTGACAGGACGCAAGGATTACGACCTCATAAAAATAGAATCAACCACCCATGGGAACACCCAAAATGCAGTACTGAATCTTCGAAATTTCGATATGTTTGTCAACGGCGTACCACAGGTGCGCATTTCGAATGCCAAGCGGGTTAATATTTTTCCACGACAGGAAGAAATAATATTGAAAAAGAACCGTAGTATTGACTTCGCTGGTGTGATAGAAACAGGTTACTATACATTTTTTGGTGATAATTTTCATTTTAACTATAAGACTTTCGGTGTAGACCTCGAACATATTGATTCTTTGCATATTAAAGTGGTCGACTACTACGATAATTATGGTGATCCGGTATTTAAACCAGTTCAAAGTACCATTGAAAACATTACCGGTAATGTTTTTATAGATGATCCCGGTAATAAATCCGGCATAAAGGACAATCCGGAATATCCCATTTTCCGCTCCACAAAAGATTCTTATGTGTATTACGATGCCAATTCTATCGCACAAGGCGTATACAAAAGAGACACTTTTTACTTCCGTATAGACCCTTACGAAATTGATAGCCTGAACAGCTTTGATGCCGAGGGTATGAAATATACCGGAACCTTTCATGCAGGAGGTATCTTTCCGCCCATTGACGAAAAACTAAAACTTAAAGAAGACAATTCGCTCGGATTCGATCATGTTACTGCAGAAGCGGGTTTACCCATCTATCAGGGTAAAGGCCGGTATTACGATTCTATAGCGATGAGTAACCAGGGTCTGAAGGGGGATGGTAAGCTTGAATACCTCACATCCACAGCCTGGTCTGATGAATTTATGTTTTATCCGGATACCATGCGGACTATGGCAAACCGGTATGTAAACAAAAAACAAAAGTCGCCTTTTGATGGCCCGGAAATCGCAGCAGAGCAACTCAACATACTCTGGAAACAGAGTGAGGATAATATGATTTGTATGACAACTCCCGATGAACCCGCGCTAATGTATGCCGGGCAGGCAGATTTAAAAGGAACTTTTTATGTCACCCCGTCAGGCATTGATGGTAAAGGGCGGTTTAACCTGGATAAAGGCAGGTTCCGCTCTGAAAATTATCAGTTTCTGGCCGATCAGGCAAAAGCCGATGTAACAGACTTTAAAATTAAAGGGTTAGAAGAAGAAATGCTGGCTTTTGAGGCAGACAGCATTAAAACTACCGTGGATTTTCCTTCACGAACAGCCCAATTTACGGCCCTCTCCCCGCTTAAACCTATGTTTTTCCCTATTAACAAGTACAAGGCATTTGTCAACACCTTTGAATGGAGCATAGACCAAAATGCCCTGGCATTAAAAGGCACATCGGTCCACAGGTATGAAGATGGAAAACACACCCTGCAAGCTACACCGGATAAGCGCCATCAAAGAGGTAACCTCTTTGTTTCTACGCATCCGCTTCAGTATGAGCTCAATTATGTTTCACCCACCACCGAATTGGACCTGAATCAAAATATCATCGAATCACACGAAGTTAAATTCATTGATGTAGCCGATGCCACAATTTATCCGGGTGATGGCGATTTTACCATAAAGCCGGATGCCAAATATAAAACACTTGCCGATGCCGAAATACAAGCCAATAATGATACAAAGTATCACAAGTTTTACGAGGCTACAGTAAATGTTACGTCCCGTAAGATGTACTCTGCAAGCGGATATTACGATTATATAGATAAAAACAGAACAAAGCAACAAATTAGATTCGATATCATTAGTGTTGATTCCACAGAAAATACGTATGCAAGAGGAAAAATTTTAGGTGATGATGATTTCTCGCTTAGCCCGGCGTTTGCCTATCGTGGAGATATTTATCTATACGCGCAACAAAAGCATTTATCCTACGACGGCCATTTTATGTTGTCAAAAAATTGCGATATGTACGAACAGCGGTGGGTAAAGTTTGAGGAAACGCTGAATCCTAAAACCATTCAGATTCCGGTCGATTCGGTGACTGTAGATATAAACAACAAGCGACTTTATAAAGGAATTATGCTGGAACACGATTCCATACATATTTTACCAAGATTTTTTACACCCCGTCATCATTACACAAATTACTATGTATCAACGGCCAATGGTTATCTTCAGTACGATGAATATGGAAAAAAATATGAAATTGCCAGCAAGGCAAAATTAACAGATAAAGATACTTTGCTTAACTACATATCGGCCAATACAGAAACCTGCAACCTATATGGAGAGGGCGAACTATCTTTTACAGGTGATTATGGTCAGGCCAAATTTCAAAATTTCGGAAATGTCCACTATTTCCACGAGCGAAACGAAGTTATAATGGATTTATTTATGGCCATTGACTTCTTTTTCACAAAAGACGGATTAAAATATATGGCCGACACGATGAAAAATTTCACCGGGCTGGAGCCTGTAAACATGCTATCTGAAGACTACAGAAATGGATTGAAAAATTTAATTGGTTATAACCTTACAGACCAATTGCTTAATGAACAAAAGCTATTCGGAGCCTACAAGAGTTTCCCTGCAGAATTAAAGCATACGCTGGTTATATCAAATGCCAACTTTAAATGGGTTCAGCGCGATGGAACGTTCCATTCTTTCGGAGATATCGGAATAACCAGCATTATGGACATCCAGGTGAATAAAAAAGTAAAAGGCGCCATACAAACCGGCACCTCCCGCACTGGCGATTACTATGCCATTTATCTTGAGTTAAGCCCATCTTATTGGTTTTTCTTCAAGTACAAAAGAGGTATCATGATGGCCGTTTCGAGCGATCCTGCATTTAATGAAATTATTAATGACCTGAGAGCCGGCCAAAGGAGGCAAGATGTAGATCGCGGAGAACCGAAATTTTATTATCATCTGGGTTCCATGCGAGATAAAAACCGGTTCCTGGAAAGTTTCAAAGAAGCAGAACAAGAACCCGAAACACCCAAAAAGTCTGTGCCTGAGAATAATAAAGAGGCTATACCAAAAAATGAGCAAAAAAAAGGTGAGCCGGAGAAAGAAAACAAATAAAAACCAAGCAAAATATGCATAACAAGGCCCTGGAGGAATATTATTTTTATGCCGACAAGATAGAATCAACTTTTATCGAATTGGGTAAAGATGAATTTCACCACATTGCCAAAGTTCTGAAAATAAAGGAGAATACCAGTATTACCTTAACTGATGGTAGAGGATCAATTGCTACAGCGAGAATCAATTCTATCGGGAAAAAGCATATTGATTTTACAGATATACAAATTGAAAATGTGGATCTAGCACCAAATCAACTACATATAGGTATTGCGCCTACTAAAAACATAGGGCGCTTCGAGTGGTTTCTAGAAAAAGCCACGGAAATTGGAATCAGTGAAATTACACCCATAATTTGCGAACATTCTGAGCGAAAAACAATCAGGACAGAGAGGCTGGAGAAAATCATTATTGCAGCTACAAAGCAGTCGAAAAAAGCATGGAAGCCTTTATTGAGACCCATTACAAGTTTTCGGGAACTTATCGATCAAAATAAGAGTTCAGGCAAGTATATTGCATACCTCGGAGAAGAGCGTGCACATTTAAAAAACACACTTAAAGGTCAAAATAATTTAATTCTTATTGGCCCCGAGGGTGGGTTCAGTGCCGAAGAGCACCAGGATGCACTGAAGCACGGATTTAAAACAGTGAGTCTTGGCGCAAGCCGTCTCAGAACAGAAACAGCAGGAGTAGTATCTGCAACAATAGTAGCAATGCATTATGAATAAATCTAAATTTATCATTTTAATTTTACTCGGATTAAGTTTTTCAGTGCAGGGCCAGCAAATTAAGCTTGGACTTTTAAAGTATAATGGTGGTGGCGACTGGTATGCCAACCCCACATCACTCCCTAATTTGGCTGGATTTTGTAATCAGGAGCTTAATACCAATTTTCATACGGATTATATGGAAATTGAACCCGGTGCCATAGAGCTGTTCAACGTACCTTATGTGCATATGACAGGCCACGGGAATGTAATATTTAATGAATCAGAAAGACAAAACCTCCGTGAATACCTTTTTGCCGGAGGATTTCTACATATTGACGACAATTATGGTATGGATGAATATATTCGAAGGGAACTTCAGAAACTATTTCCCGATAAAAAGCTGACAGAGTTACCTTTCTCCCATCCTATTTACCATCAAACTTTTGAGTTTAAAAGCGGGCTACCCAAAATTCACCGGCACGATGGTAAACCACCCCAGGGATTTGCCATTATGCACGAGGGGCGCATTATTGTGTTTTACACATATGAGAGCGATTTAGGCGATGGATGGGAAGATACGTCGGTGCATAATGATAGTCCAGAGAAACACCGGGAAGCTTTGCAAATGGGTGCCAATATCATTGAATATGCATTGCATAATTAACCGGTATTAAAATTAAAATTTTGGAAAAAATACTAATCATACAAACAGCTTTCATTGGCGATGTGATTTTATCTACCGCTGTAGCCAAAAAAATTGCATTTCACTATCCTGATGCCCAAATAGACTATCTGGTGCGCAAAGGTAACGAAACACTTGTCGATCATCTGGATTTTGTAAACCATGTGTGGATATGGGATAAAAAAGCGGCTAAGCTGCGGAATCTGTGGCGCTTGATCAGAGCAATAAGAAAAGTGCGGTATCACAAAGTAATTAATCTGCAACGTTTTCTCTCATCCGGACTCATGACCAGCCTTAGCCATGGTAAAGACACGTATGGTTTTGATAAAAATCCACTATCTTTTTTGTTCAACCACACAGTAAAACACAAAATCGGCGATGGCCTACACGAAACCGATCGCAATCAGAAATTGATTGCTTCTTTTACAGACAATCAAGCTCACAGGCCTGTTTTACAACCGAATAAAGGCCATTACAATAAATTAGCACCTTACCTGAACCAACCTTATATATGCATTGCTCCTGCTTCGGTATGGTTTACCAAACAGTTTCCTGTAGAAAAATGGGTGGAGTTCATCTCTCAGTTACCTGCAGATTTGCCCGTTTATATGCTGGGAGCTCCATCAGACAGTAAAATTGTAGCTGCTATTCAAAGCAGCTGCGCTACGCATCAAATCCATGACCTTTGCGGCCATTTATCTCTGCTTGAATCTGCGGTATTGATGGAAAAAGCTGTTATGAATTATGTAAACGATTCGGCACCTCTGCACCTCGCCTCGGCGGTAAATGCTTCTGTTAGGGCGATTTTTTGCTCTACTGTGCCAGCTTTTGGGTTTGGCCCATTGAGCGATGATGCCAAAGTTGTTCAAATCGGCAAACCACTTAGCTGCCGCCCTTGTGGCCTTCATGGCAAAAAAGCCTGCCCAATTGGTACTTTTGAATGTGCTACAGGTATTGATACGCAACAGATGGCTTCTGAACTAAAAACTATTTTAAAAAACCGGTAGGTGGCGTTGGCCTTGTCTCAATTAACAGGCCTATACATCCATTAATCTCATGCAGTGTGTCCCGGATTACCGGTGCATGTGTTTCTATGTAAATTTTCGCCTTTACATCTTTAATGGCACTAAACTCAAGGTCCAGGTTCATATCATCCTTTGTATTATCATAAAGCACATCCTCTGAGCTGGTATCTATAATTTGCAGAAACAATTGCTGGGCAAAAACATCATCGACAGCCAAACTAATATGATAATCCTGCCCATTGTTTAAGTGCAATTCCTGTTGAGCAAAATCTCCTTTGGCAAGTTTAAAGTTTCTTGATTGCTGCATGGGCCTGTATCCGTGTTCCTCATAAGAAATGCAGTAGGTTTGGTAAAACTTTACACATTCCTGGGCCATTACTTTATTTGCCGTAAGAAGCAACACAAAAGCAGATACAATGATTAAAAGCCTTTTCGGGGCGTTACCATATATTCTATAAGTAATCCTATACATCCTACACTGGAATCACGACGAATAATTGATTGGTTTTCCAATTTGGCCAGGGAAGATTTCCCTTGCACTTCAATTTCAATCCATAAATCAATAGTAGAAGTAACAGTAAACTCAAAATCCTGAGCATAATTATCGTTACTGTTATCATATAACACTTCGTCACGGGTTTTATTTATTACGCGCATGATAATGGGTTTATCAAAAACATCATCATGGCATATGGAAATACGGTAATCTCTTCCGTTAAAGGCTTCCAGCAGGGTCCTTGATTTTTGTCCTTTATGAAAAAGTCCGCTGCGCGATTCAGAGTGATACTTATAATATTTGTTGGTAGATTTTTCGCAATTGTTTCTATGATAATCAATACACCTTGATTTTGAGTAATCACTGGTTTGCCCGGCCATCCCCAGGGTCATAAGCAAGAAAACTACTATTAGAATATGCTTCATTGGTAAACAAATTTAACTTTGACTGTATCAATCTCCGGTGTTGTAAGTTTATCTTTGTTGTGCCGGATGATTATTCCTTCAATATTTATATAACGATAATTGATTCTGTTGTTTAAGACGGCATTTATTAATTTTTTTGGCATTAAGCTGTCATGAACCGTTTCCCGGATATCATGTCCCAGGGCAAACATACTGTAAGTATATTGTTGAACAGCGCAACCTTTCTGGTTTACATCAATTTTACCCGTTTTTAAAAATGCGTTTTTAGTCATTTCAATTTCTTTGGTTTTAACGGGTTGTCCGCCCAATAATACAAGCGTGTCTTTGGGTAAGCTATCACTCTCTTGTGCTTTTAGCAATAAGCACCCAAATAACATTAACGACAATGAAATGCCTGTTTTGAATATATATTTAGTTTTTAACAATTGTTGTAAAAAATTGATTAACCAAAACGTGAATCATCTCTCCGCTTTTTGGATAAGTAAAAAAACAAAATTTTTGCATTGAAAACAAAAAAAAGGCTGTAAGATCGAAATCGAACAGCCTTGATTTATCTATGATTTCTGATTATTCAGAAAATACTTCAAATTCAATTTCAACATTTACATCGCGGTGTAAGCTTATGGTAGCTTTGTAGGTACCAGCTTCTTTAATGGCATCGCCATCAATAGCAATTTTCTTACGGTCAATGTCAAAACCTTTTTTCTGAAGTGCTTCAGCAATTTGAATGGTATTTACAGAACCAAATATTTTACCGGCAGAGCTGGTTTTGGCACCAATTTTAAGCTCTTTACCTTTAATTTGTCCTGCAAGTGCTTCTGCTTCTTCTTTTAATTTTTCTTCTTTGTGGGCACGCTGACGCTTATTTTCTTCGTGCATCTTCTTGTTCGATTCATTGGCCATAACAGCGTAACCCCTTGGAATAAGGTAATTGCGTGCATAACCATCTTTCACGTCTATTATGTCGTCGACATGCCCCAGGTTAGCTATATCTTGTTTGAGTATAATTTCCATATCTGAAAAATTTTATTATTTCATCATATCGGTTACATAAGGCAATAATGCCAGGTGACGAGCACGCTTGATCGACGCAGATAACTTACGTTGATATTTAAGCGAAGTACCAGTGATACGGCGTGGAAGAATTTTCCCCTGCTCGTTAAGAAATTTTTTCAAAAATTCCGGATCTTTGTAATCAATATATTTGATGCGGTTTTTCTTAAACCGGCAATACTTTTTCTTTTTGATTTCCACGGAAGGTGGCGTCAAATATCTGATATCGTCTTTTCCTTGTGCCATTGTTTATTCCTCCTCTTGTTTTTGTTTTGCTTGTTCTTTTTTAGCTCGCTTTTTTTCGTTGTATTCAATCGCATATTTGTCCAGACTTACTGTCAAAAAACGCATGATGCGCTCGTCACGACGAAATTCTACTTCCAATTTGTTTATGAACTCAGGATCGGCCTTGAATTCAATCAAATGGTAAAACCCTGTTGATTTTTTTTGGATTGGGTAGGCAAGCTTTCGAAGTCCCCAGTCTTCCTCGTGGATAACCTCTCCTCCTTTGGATAGGATCATTTCACGAAACTTACCAACCGCTTCCTTCATCTGTGCTCCAGATAAAACGGGATTTGCAATGAAAACGGTTTCGTACTGTTTCTGCATTTTGAAAAAATTTAGTTATTAATGAATTTGTTCTGATTAAGCAACTTATGCTTTGATTTGCTTAACGGCCTGCAAAAATAGGATTTATTTTTTATATTAGAAAAAAATTTGGCCATTTTATTACTGGAAGTTGCAAGTACTATATTTCAGTTCCTACCAGGCTCTACTATAGCCTATCAAAATTTTGTCTTTTATTTAATGTATAGGTTGCTGCAATTGATAGCTAAAAACCTTGTTTTTGAAAAATAATTATCTTCCATATTATGCTGGTTTTAAGCGTATTAAATACTTTTCAGCATAACTTTACGTGCTAAAAAAAGCCCGGGATTTCCGGGCCTTTAAGAAGCAAACATTAAACTAATAATGAAAATCTAATAAAGTTCTAAATAAAAATAAGTGATTATGTTATTTAAGTTCTGGTACAAATATATAACATAACTGTAAACCAATAGGTTAAACCTCGGTTAAAAAGGGTTAAAGAAAGGTTAAAGTAACTTTGATAATCCAAAATAGGTGTTAGATTTGTCAATGAAAAGTTGAAATGAAACCATTTTGAAAAAAGAAAGAATAAAATACATCATTGGATTGGTGAGTTTTGCCCTGGCCGGAATTGTGCTCGTGCAACTATTGTGGATCAATAATACCATTTCCGAAAACGAAAAACGCTTTAGTGCCAGAGTATTTGCCATGTTGAACCGAGTGGTTCAAAAAACAGAACGCAATGAGGTAGCGTTGATGTACCGGTTAAAACCTCATAGCTTTCGTCAATATCAGGCTCCTACCAGTAATTCCGGTGCAAGAATGGATTCTATTTTCCGTGATCTTAATAAACGGTCAATGGAACAGATGCGCTCCATGACAAAATCAACTCCTTTTGGACAGGACCTAAGCAAAGTGCTTGACCAGTTCGACAGTATGCAGTCTATGATGGATCGACGTATGCAGGAAAAGGACCAGCAACTGCAATCCATGTATCAATGGTTAAGCTTTGAAGCTGAAGTGAAACAAATGCCGTTAGAAAAACGACTGCAGCTTAGCGGATTGGAACCCATATTAATGGCAGAGAAAAGAAATTTCAATATCACCATTCCTATGCAATATGCCGTTATGAAACCCGAGTCCAATGAACCTGCCATCACCTCTAAAAATTACAATACCCATAATACTGACGCAACTTACAAAGCAGATCTTTTTCCAAACGATGTATTGGGTAGCAGCCCAAAGCTAATTGTGCAATTTCCCGGCAAGCAACGATTTTTAATGCATTCAATTCAGTGGTTGCTGCTGCTTTCACTTCTATTTACGCTTATCATTCTGGTAGCTTTCTATTTATCCGTGCGAACCATTATTCAGCAGAAAAAACTCTCGGAAATCAAAAACGATTTCATCAACAATATGACGCATGAACTTAAAACGCCCATTGCCACAATTAATCTGGCATCGGATGCAATGAACCGTACAATAAATGATTCTGCTGCAGGTTTTACCAAAATCATTAAACAGGAAAGCGAACGGATGCACAAACATGTGGAGCACATTCTGCAAATGGCACGAATAGACAAAAATGAATTTAAAATACAACCAGAGACAATCGAAGCTAATGAATTTGTACAAGATGTGCTGGAAAATCAAAAATTACGGATACATGAAAAGGAAGGTACAAGTAAGTTGGAGTTAAGTGACAATAAAATATATATTGAAGCCGATCGTGACCATTTTGCCAACGTACTATACAATCTTATTGACAATGCTATAAAATACACCACTACTGCACCAGAGATTGACGTTAAGGTATGGAAGAAAGACAATTTTGCTTTTATTTCCGTTGTGGATAATGGTATTGGCATGTCGAAAGATACACTGAAAAGAATTTTCGATAAATTTTACCGCGCCAGTACAGGTAATGTACATAATGTAAAAGGATTTGGACTGGGACTTAGCTATGCAAAAGCTGTAATGGAACGTCATAACGGAGATATTCTGGTGAAAAGCGAATTAAACAAAGGTTCGGCTTTTACATTAAAAGTTCCGGTGGTTACTAAAGAAACTGATTCTGAATAAAACATAATACCATGAAGGTTTATAAAATATTTTTAGTTGAAGACGACATCAATTTTGGCACTGTGTTGCGCTCATATCTGGAGATGAATAAATATGCTGTAACCTGGATCGACGACGGGAAAAAAGCACTTGAAGCTTTTCAGAAGCAATCGTACGATATTTGTATTCTGGATGTCATGCTGCCTCATATCGATGGTTTTACTATTGCAAAAGAAATACGTAAAATTAACCCACATATTCCTTTTATATTCCTTACTGCCAAGTCAATGAAAGAAGATATTCTTGAAGGTTTTAAAATTGGTGCTGATGATTACATTACCAAACCCTTCGATTCAGAGGTTTTGCTTTATAAAATAAAAGCCATTTTACGCCGTAAATCCATTAATCAGGAAGATGAAAAAGAGGTGAAAGTTGGCAAATACACATATAACGTTTCGCGTCGTATATTGAAACTTGGCAATAAGGAGCAAAAGCTGAGCCCCAAAGAAGGGGCTCTGATGCACTTGTTTGCACGCAATATTAACCAGGTTGTAAACCGTGATCTGGCCTTACGCGAAATTTGGGGCGAAAGTTCTTATTTTACCACACGCAGCATGGATGTTTACATCACCAAACTAAGAAAATACCTGCAAGACGACCCTTCACTATATATCGAAAACGTGCATGGAAGTGGCTATATCTTGCATCAGCATAAAGATTAGGCTGATTTTCACTCTTTATGGCTCCTGGCGTTCCATTTCTGCCGCTTTTGTTTGCGGGAATAATCTATAAAAGCAATAAGCATGGATATGACGATAACGTAGAACATAATCAGTAAATTTTTAAGTGATACTTAATTTTTTGTTTTGTTCTACAAACTTACTAACTTGCCCAAGCCCTGTAAACCCTTTTAAGTAAATAAATTGACAAATTAAGCGCAAAAACAATTGCTTAATTTTAGTTAAGCAATGCTTAAATATTTTTAAGTGTTGCTGAATTTGCTTAATTTTGCTGAAAAGATAATAGCCATGCTTCAGTTTTATTTTAAAAAGCCACTTCATGATGTCCTCTCCAGGCTGTTACTGCGGACCTTTCCGGGCATTGATAAGGTGTGGCTAATTGCTGAAGACAAAGACACTGATAATTTTAACTTATACGAAGCCAATCAGGAAAACCATAAGGCTCAACTTGTAAATAAAGTTGAGGTAAAGAATAATAACTACCTGAATTCTAAGAATTTTTACAGATGGACTAGCTTAAATGAAACACCTTTGACGGCTGATAAAGAGACCCAAAAACAGTTCAATATTTTTGATGAATATAAAAACCGGATTCTCCATCTGTACATTCCACCTGTCGATGATCAGTTTATGATGTTTTACATTTTCTTTAACGACCAGCAAGCCCTCACAGGCGCACGCACCGACAGCCGATTATCTACAGAACATAAAGAATTAGTGGCTCACACCATTTATCATTTACTTACATACGAATGTGAACGCCACAATTCCGATAATCAGGTGGCTCAGCGAATCAGTACTATGCAGCAAAGAATGACTGCAGTGCAGCAAAACAGTGATCAAAGCACTTTTATAGAAGCCTGGATTAATGATTTCCTTAACGAGGAGGCAAAAACCAATGGTGCGAATATTCGAATTTCGAAGGAAGCAATTAATTACCTTGCAAATCAGTTATTTACACCTTCTCAGCTAAAGCAGATACTTGAAGAAGCCATTGCCTGGCTTAGTAATTTTGGCCCTTCCTATGGCGATTTAACGATTGAAGAAACACATGTGGTTAAGCCCTCACAGGAATCACAAACCATACCCGCCAATGATTACCGGCATGATGGGAAATACAATCGTACATTCGAATTGCTGGAAAAACTCGAAGCAGCCGGTCAGCGTGTTGTGCAAAATGGTTTACGCCTTACCGGCGTAAATGTGGGACAAGCCTGGGAACCCCCTATTAGTGCCCCGGCCATAACAGATGCTTTGCGTAAACACAATCAAAAAATTCAAACCCTTGCACGTCTTTATCCAGATCGCTGGCAGGTTATGCGTACTCAGTTTAAGCCCTTACAAAACGTATTGGAATCACAAGGCGATTCGTTACTCGATGAAGTGCAAAGTGCGTAAAAATTCTTGTTAAGCATTCCGGATTTAACCTTATTAAGTTAAAATGAATTGCTAATAAATGGCCGAAACAACCATAGAGCGAAGCTCGTTATTTTATAGCCATGTGCTACTTTAAAACTTTTTTAATAAGCTTCCATTTTTTCTCGGAATAAGGCGGATAACGCATAGCAGGATCTGTCCACGTGCTTTGTCGTAATACAGAGCGCTGATGAGAGAATGCCTCGAAACTAAACCGCCCATGATAACGACCAATTCCACTTTGGCGCACGCCACCAAACGGCAAATACATATTTGTCAGCTGCATAATGACATCATTTTTCACTATGCCGCCACTTTGTGTATGGCGTTGAATCTGCTCAAATGTATTTTTTGATCCGGTAAAAGCATAAACAGCCAGTGGCGGATTTAACCGATTGATAAACAAAATTGCATCTGTTATATCATCATAAGTTTGTATAGGTAGTATAGGTCCGAATATTTCTTCTTTCATGAGCGCATGAGCAGGTTGCACATTATCTACTATGGTAGGTTCAATAAAACGCTCTTCAGCGCTATAATTTCCGCCACAATATATGTCTGTTTGATCCAGCATATTAACCAATCGCTCAAAATGCCCCTTATTGACAATTCTGGCATAAGCCGCTGACTTTATTGGGTCTTTGCCTAACATTTCCTTAAACTCTTTACACAAAAGCTTTAACAAACGATCTTTAACTGACTTATGTACAATAACATGATCGGGCGCTATACAAGTTTGTCCGGCATTAAGGATTTTACCCCATGCGATACGCCTTGCAGCCACTTTGAGGTTCGCATCTTTATGCACCAGCACCGGGCATTTACCACCAAGCTCCAAAACCACAGGTATAATTTTTTTGGCTGCCTGTTCATAAATCTTTTGTCCTATTGCAGTGGATCCAGTAAAGAAAATCATATCCCAGTCAAGTTTGGATAGTTCCTGAGCCACTCCGGCATCTCCCTGCACCACAGCAATATATTTTTCAGGTAAAATCTCTGCAATCATTTCTGCCAATACGACTGATACTGCAGGTGCATGTTCTGATGGTTTAAGTACCACTGTATTGCCGGCTGCTATGGCGCCTATCAGCGGTGACATAAACAATTGAAAAGGATAATTCCATGGCGCATAAATAAGCACCTGTCCACGGGCCTCGTAATGTATGAAGCTTTTAGCAGTGATCAACATTCTTAACGACCGTTTTACCTTTTTAGGTCTGGCCCATTTTTTCAAATGTTTTTTCACGAAACTTATTTCGTGCTGCACAAAACCGGTTTCTGTAATAAATGATTCATAACTGCTTTTACCCAAATCCGTTTTAAGGGCAGCATGAATGGGGTCTTCATATTTTTTTATAACCTCAGAAAGTTTATTCAGTGCTTTAATGCGAAAATCTATATTCAAATCAGCCTCTTCATAGAAAAATACAGATTGACGTTTGAGTAGTGCTGAAAAATCTTGCATAATCTACATTTCTATAATTTCAAATGGAATATCTATACGGTCTTTATAAGCTAAGCCGGACTCATACATATCTTCATCCTCGGCTTCGTAATACCAGTTAATAGTAATGGCATAACCTTTGTCATACAGATCCTCGAATTTTTCTAATATTGTATGAATTATTTTTGAAGAAGAGGTATTGTAGTATGTTAATTTGAAACAAAGACAGAGTTCATCGAGCGGATCATCCATAAAATCATTGATCCATTGCAGAACCGGCTTAAAAAAATCACGTGCATCTTCCGGAAAAGATGCACCACCAATTTCAAAAGTTCCGGTGCGTTTATCTAATGTAATCGATGGTAAATCTGACGTAGCTTCATGTATATAAATACCCATATTAGTTTAGTATTTTATGATAAACAAAAATATATAATTTCGAATCCCCTGATAAAAATATAAAGATATGGATAAACCATTAAGAATGGAAAAAATATATGACCTTATTGAGCATTACAAGCTGGAAGTTGCCATGCAAGAAATTGATAACATTTTAGAAGAAAATAATACGAATATTGAAGCCCTGTGTTTGAGAGGAAAAATCCTGACCAAGCAACAGCAATATGGCGATGCGCTTAATGTTTATAAACATGTATTGGAAATTAAACCTGATTATAAAAAAGCAACCACGTCAATTAACATGATTAATAATATTTTACAAATAAGACGAACATTTTATTTTGAAAATACCTATACCGATGATGACTTATATTCATAATTTGTGGCATAGGTTTTGTACATTTTAGACTGATTCATGGCTATTTTTTCATATGCAGTAATTTAGTTAGTGATTAAGACCCGGATTTCTCCCGATTTCCGGGTCTTTTATTTTAATACGCTGTAAATCAAAACACAACCAGGAAAAAATAAATAAACTAATTAAAATCCCTTTCTACACATAAATTTTAAGCAATTTGATTTAACCTACATGAAAAAAAATATGTAGGTTTGAGGCTGGAAAAGCTTTACGAAAAATCATATATAATGCGTTTAAACAAATATGTATTGTTAGCCATATTTGCCATTGTTGTGCTACATAAGCCAATGACAGCTCAGGATACCCTGAATATAAACAAAAGTAACAATAAGGTATTTATTTCAGGTAAACCCTTTTATATACACATTGTAAAAAGGGGGCAAACGCTTTACAGAATTGCCAAAGCTTATAATGTTACTGTAGAAGATATTGAAAAAGAAAATTTCAATATCAAGGCTGAAGGATTATCTGTTGGGCAACCTGTAAAAATTCCAATAAGTAAGCAGCAGAATGCAACCAATAAACAAGACGATTTGCCACGTGTACATGTAGTTGACTCTGGTGAAACCGCCTACTCTATCGCTAAAAAATATCGTGTTGCGCTTGAAAATTTATATGCACTCAATCCAGGAGCTAAAGAAGCCATATATCGTGGTCAGAAAATATTCCTGCCGCATAAACCCGATACAACCTCAACTAAAGTTCTACAAGACAACAATTACATTTATCATATTATTAAAAAAGGCGAAACTTTATACTCTATAGCCAGAAGCTATGGCGTTAAAGCGCGAAGTTTAAAAAAAGAAAACCCCAATATTAATCCGGATGATTTACAGCCCGGACAGGTAATAAAATTTGAAAAAAATATTATAAAGTATACAGACAAAAAACCATTGGAAGATAGTACGAAGTTTTATTATCATGCCGTTAAACCAGCAGAAACGCTTTATTCCATAGCATTACGCTATGAAACAACCGACGAAAAAATTATTGAGCACAATCCTCAACTCCTGAATCGCGAATTACTTGCCGGCGAATATATTAAATTACCGAGAAACGAAATATCACTGCCCAGGCAAAAAAGCCACATACTTGCCGATTCCCTTGGAAAGACTGAAGTTGTAATGTTGCAAGATACCTGTCAATGCCCTGCTGATGGCAGTAAAGACAGAATGCAGGTGGCTTTAATGCTGCCATTATACAGCTATACAAACGATACATTGAACCGGAATCTTACTTACCAGAAAATATACAAACACAGCCGCATCTTTTTAGACTTTTATGAAGGTGTGCTGCTCGCGATTGATGAATTGAGCAAAAAAGGCATTGAAATAGATTTACATGTTTTTGATACAGAAAACGACACATCAAAAGTAAAAACCATTACAGAAGGATCGCTATTCCCCTATTTTGACCTGATTATAGGCCCTGTATACAGCCAAAACCTGCCCATTGTTGTAAACAAAGCCAAACAATTTAAAATACCGGTAGTTAGCCCCTTGAGTACTGAACAAAAATTTCTTCAGCATTATGTTCATGGTTTTCAGGTAAGCCCTACAGAGAAAATATTGAATAAAAAAACCATCGCAACGACAAAAACATTTAATGCCGATAATTTTATCATCATTAAAAACGGCAACCGCCCTGAAAACGATTTTGTCGAGGCCTTTAAAAATGAATTTTTTAAAGGTAAAACATTGGACGAAATAGATCATATTGGTTACGCAGAAATCACTTATTACGCAGGTGATGAAGACCTCAACCTTGATCCATTTGTGGATAGCCTGCACAATTTTGTAATATTACCCTCGTCAGATAAAGCTTTTGTTAGCGATGTGATAGCCAGGCTCAATACCTTAAGTGAAGATCATCATATCACGGTATTTGGCCATCCAAGAATGATTAATTTTGAAAATATTGATGTTCAGTTTTTTCATAACCTGAATACCCATATATTTAATTTGAATTATATTGATTACGATTCCGATGATGTACTTGATTTTATCTATAAATACCGCAAATTTTTCGAAAAAGAACCCGGCAAGTATGCTTTTTACGGGTACGATATAAGTTACTATTTTATGCATGCTTATCAATTATTTGGCGAGCGTTTCCATTGTTGTCTTGACCGGTACTATCCTACCTTACTTCAAATGCAGTTCAATTTCGAGCAACAACAACCCGGAACAGGATTTATCAATGAAAAAATGCTTTTATTGAATTTTCAACGGAATTATTTACTTCGTCCGGTAAATGAAATAAACCATTAGTGTATGGATCTATTTGGTGGTGCATTGGTTATTATTGCTGTGGTTTTTATTCTTTTAAGCCTTTACCTCGAATGGATCGGGCCTGCCTATACATTTTTGGTTGCCGTGATATTTTTGGGGATTTTTGGCGTATTGTCACCATCTGAAATACTGTCAGGTTTTGCCAATGAGCAATTGGCCGTGATTATTCTGCTGATACTATTGGGCGATATCATACGACGTACTTCGGTGATTGAAATTGCTTTTGAACGCATTTTTAAACGGTCCAATACAGTTTCCCGATTCCGCAATCGTATGATGCTCATGGTAGGTTTTTTCTCTGCTTTTTTAAACAATACCCCGCTTGTAGCTATCATGATGCCTTTTGTGCACAATTGGTCAAAAAAGCATAACGAATCACCGTCAAAATTATTGATTCCCCTTTCGTACGCCGCTATTTTAGGAGGTTGTGCCACGCTCATAGGTACTTCTACCAACCTTATTGTGAGTGGTTTTGTGGAAGATCAAAGCATTATACCCAATCTGGAACCGCTCAATATGTTTGATTTTGCTTATGTGGGCGTTCCCATGCTAATATTGGGTTATTTTTATTTGACATTATTCAGCGACAAGCTTTTGCCCTGGAATAAAGATGCTTTATCTGATATTTCGCGTTCATCAAGAAAATTTATCCTCGAAGCACAGATTCGCCCCAAATCGCATCTGATTAATAAGCCATTGCATCAATCCGGATTAATTGGTATTGAAGGGCTCTTTTTATTTGAAATTATCCGCAACAAACAAACCATCAAGGTAAGTGATGAAGGACTTATATTGAAAGAGAACGACATGCTGCGATTTGCAGCAGAGTCAAACAATGTGGCTGACCTGCTGAGCGATACCAGCGGGTTGACCTTCCCCAAGGTTGGGATGCTCAAGCATAAAAGTAAAACCGAGTTGGTTGAAGTAGTGGTCTCACATAACTCCACACTCATTTCTAAAGAGGTACAACAGATTAATTTCAGATCTAAATTTAATGGTGCACTTATTGCTATACACCGCAATGGTGAACGTTTAACAGGAGTTATTGATGATGAAAAATTGCGTGCAGGCGATGTCCTTCTGTTGCTGGTAGATGACCTGTTTGAAGAACGCATCACTTATAGTTCCGATGTGTACTACATCTCACAAATCAAGGAAGTGCGCAGATTAGGTGTCTTCCGCACCACCCTGTTGCTTGGCGGCACACTTGTAGCTATTATGCTTTCGGCATTCCGGATAATTCCATTGTTTATGGGGATAATGGTGTTATTACTTATACTTTTACCATTGAAAATTACCAGCCCCAAAGATCTGCATAAAAGCATAGATTACGACCTGATTCTGATTATAGCCCTGGCCATTGCGCTTGGAAATGCAATGCTCAAAACAGGTGTGGCTGATATGGTGGCAAATCTCTTTATTGAGGCTTTCCTGCCATGGGGACATGTCGCACTACTTGCAGGTATATATTTTGTAACAGCGATTTTGGCTGCCTATATTACCAATAAAGCTGCCGTTGCCCTGATCTTCCCCATTTCATTGTCACTGGCAGCCAACCTGGACCTAAATCCTATGCCTTTCATACTGGTTGTGGCTTTTGCTGCAGCTGCAAACTTCATAACCCCGCATGGTTACCAAACAAACCTCATGGTTTATGGTCCGGGGCGCTACACTTTCAAAAACTTTTTCAGAATAGGGTTTCCCCTCACGCTGATATACATGGCTGGCACAATTACAATTTTAAGTTTGATGTATTTTTAGTCCGGTTTTACACGCTTTATAGACACAATGCGCAACTGCCTAATTGATGGGAATGCTGCTAAAGTAAGCACCAACAGTAACATCCAAAATACAAATACGGGATTCAGAGCCTGAATACCTGTTAGCGCCACCAGGATGCGTATTACTATAGCAATTAAAAACACAGCAACTAACGTCCTTACTGCCATCTTATTAGAGCGCAATCGAGCGCTTAAAAGCAACAAATAAAACGGATGTACCCACAATAAATTCCAATTATTTAAAACCTCAGAATGCATACTAATAAATGGTAACCAAAAAATTAATATACCGGGCAATGCCGTAAGAATCCAAATAAATTTTGACAGTATAATGGAATGGGTAGATAACCAAATTATTGTAAATAGAGCTATCATGCCAAAAACAATAATCTGGCTCCATGGAGAACTTTCCCGTTCATAACTTACAACATTCATTTTTTCTTTTACCAAAGGTTTTCCCTTGTACTGCAGTGTGTCTATGGCATTCATTAAAGTATATGGCAGGGCCGTGGTTTGGAACTTATTTAATTCAGAATCAAATTCACTACCGGTTATCAGGTCTATACCCACCTGCAAAGCAGGTTTATCTTCAAGATAATAATTGAGCATTTGCCTGAAGGTGCGGTCTGTTTTTTGGGAAACAAAAGATGATTGGAGGTTTAAAAAATGAAAAATCAAATCGCGTATTTTAGAAGTACAGTTTTTATCCATAAAATGGTAAAGATAGTACCTGTGCTGTGGCTTATAGAGTATCCTTAGCGTATCGGCCAGTTGTTGCTTTATTTCACGCGGCAAGTTAAGCTCTTGTTCCACAATTGCACGGTTATCGGCACTGTACTTTGCCACAAACTCATAATAATTGTGTATTCCCAACCGATAATGTAACTGCCCTTTGAGAAATTTTAAATAAAAGTTGGGTGTATTAAAATCGAACTGTCCGAAGTTGTAGACCAGGTTACTGTGAGTAGATCGGTCATAGACCTTGAGGGCTGTATGACCAAATGCGCTATACAGGGCATCACCTTCTGAACAGGTTAATAAGCTTATTTTAATCTCATTGCTGGATTTGGCACTTATGGTTAACAGCAAAATTATAACCAGCAAATAGTTCTTCATTTAGCCTTGATGATTTTTATGATGACACAAAAATGCACAATAATTATTTTAATTGCCTGCTTTTTCCAATTTTTTATATTAGGGGTTCACTACTATTCCTTAACCACAACACTATATAAAACCGGCACTACCACAAGCGTTAAAAATGTAGAGATAAGCAATCCTCCAATGATGGTCCATCCCATTGGTGCCCATAAGTCACCGCCTTGTAGGGTCAGAGGCAATAATCCGCCGGCAGTAGTCAGTGTGGTCAGAATAATGGGTGTAAATCTTGTTTCACCAGCCATGCGTAAAGCATCAAATTTTGAGTGTCCTTCTTTTCTTAGCCAGTTGGTATAGTCGACAAGAATAATGGCATTATTAATGACAATGCCCACAAGGCTCGTCAGGCCAATAAACGCAGTAAAAGAAAAGGTATTGCCGGTAATAAGCAGTGCATACACTGAACCAATCAGGGCCAGTGGAATGGTTGCATAAATTATTAAGGGCTGGGTGTAAGACCTGAACTGCAGCACCAATACCGCAAATATCATCAGAATTGCAATAAGCACAGCGCGTTGCATGCCACCAAAACTCTCTTTCCGGCTTTCCAGTTCACCCCCAATGTAGTAATCGTAGCCTTCCGGGAACTTATAATTTTTCAGTTTCTCAATTACGGGTTCCAAAGCTTCGTCGAGGCTCGCTCCTTTTTCAAGATCAGCCGTGAGCAATGCAGTACGTTCATAATTGAAGCGTCTGATTTCGTTGGGGGCCTTTTGGAACTTCAACGTTGCAAGCTGGTTGAGCGGAACAGCATATCCGGCCTTTGATTTCACATGCACCTTTCTAAAATCGTCGGGGCCAAATGTATCTCCCTGGGGCATACGGAGTATAATGGGGTACTCCTCTCCTTTCTGATCACGGTATTTGTCTACCTGAATGCCTGCTACAGCTGTTCTTACAGCTTTATCAACAGCATGTACGGGTACTCCATACATGTTGGCTTTATCGCGGTTTATATCAATAAATAAATCAGTGCGAACTTTCGATAGCGAATTGTCCAGGTTTATTACGCCGGGCTGCCCGGCAAGCAGGTTTTCAAAAACTTCTGATATATCACGCAAACGCTCCAGCTCATTTCCTTTTATGTAAACCATTATGGGAGCATCAACCGGAGGACTTTGCTCAAATTCTTTGACCTCGATTCGTGCATTGGGATAAGTATCGAATAATTCACGTAACCGATTAACCAGCGCATCAAATGCTTCCACGTCATATGCTTCCAATTGAACAAATACCTCCCCAAAACTTTTTTGGTAGTTTTTTGAAAGCACATTATAATAAATCCGCGGGTTACCATGGCCTACATTACTGGCATAAAAAGCCACATCTGCAATTGTGTCAAGAACATTTTCCACGTACCTGACAGTTTCATTGGTTTGTTCTAGAGTACTACCTTGCGGAAGATGTGTTCGTACTAAAAACTGGCCTTTTTCGGCTTTTGGAAAAAAACTAATACCAAGAAACAGAATTGCAACACCCATCGTGATTACAAATATGCCCAGGGCGCTCCACAACACAAGCGAACGGTGTTTTAATGCATAAATAATCGTGTCGCGGTAGCTGTGCTCCACAAGGTATTTTAACAAACGCTTAATGCCCTTCGCATCCTTTTCCGCCGAGCCCGAAGATGCCAAATCACTGCGTTTCCTGAAAAAACGGCTGGCCAATAAAGGTGTTAGTGTAAGTGCCAGCAGCAGCGATACCGCCAGCGTAATTATGATAGTTACCGGCATACTTCGTATAAAAACCCCGGCTTTATCGGGCATGGCTATAATAGGTACAAAGGCTAAAACAGTGGTTAATGTGGCTGTTATAACGGGCCAGCCTATCTCTGTTGAAGCTAAAACAGCAGCTTTGGCAGGTTTATTTCCTTTATCGATATACCGGTTGATCCCTTCAATCATTACAATGGAATTATCGACCAGCAAGCCAAGTGTTATTACTAGTCCCACGATGGTCATTTGCTGCATGGCAAACCCGGAGATATCTACCCCAAATAATCCAATAATTATTGAGAGTGGTATGGCAATAATGACCAGTAAAGCCGAACGAATCCCAAGGGCAAGAAATATTAAAATACCCACCAGGACAATGCCTTGAAATAAATTACCCTGAAAGCTTAAAATCTTATTTTCGACCTCCCTTGATTGTTTAAACACGTGGTTCAATTGAATATCATTACCCAATTGATCATTAAGTTTATCTAAAACATCATTTACTGCCTCGGTGGTTTCAAAAACATTGCGCCCCTCCTTTTGATAAATGGCGACAAAAACAGATTTAATACCCTTGAAACGGGCCTTATACTTTTCATCCTCATCCCCCATTCGTACGGTTGCTATATCGCGTATCCTGATTAACTGCCCTTCATGAACATGCACGACAGTTTTGGCTATTTGTTCTAAATCAGCATAAGCACCACTGGTTTTAACGGCAAAACTTCGCCCTCCAAGCTTTACCGAACCACCCGGGATATTAGCATTATTACTCCGAATAGCTTGCGCCACCTGGTCAATGCCAAGATTCAGGGCGCCCATTTTTCCCATATCAAGGTCAACCCGCACTTCTTGTTCCGGAGCTGCCAATACCTCAACTTTCCGAATGGATGAAAGTTTTTTAACGGCGTCCTGAATTTGTTCTGCCTTCATTCGTAAAACGTGATAGGGTAAACTGTCGGCTGTTAGGGCCAACTGCATGAGCACCTGGTCAGAAACCCGCCATTTAATGGTTTCAAGGCTGTATAAATCATCCGGCAAATCTTCGCGTACGCCGTTGATTTCCTGCACAATCTTATCATATTTTTCATCGGTATCAACACCAAAGTAAAACTCCACATTTACCACTACCAATCCATCACGTATAGACGTGGAAACCCGTTTAATATCTTCCAGCTCACTGATGGCATTTTCTATGGGCTGGGCAATCAATTGCTCTAAATCTATGGGGCTGGCACCGGGATAAATAGCAAAAACAGTGGCTGCAGGTACTGTTATCTGAGGATTTTCAGTACGGGGCATATTCAAAAATGAGTTCATTCCCGTTACCAATAACAGCAGAAATATAATGGTAGCAAATTTATGATGTTTCAGTACAAGCGATGTGATGCCCATAGTTTTAATCTTTTTCTATAATTTTTACCGGCTCTCCTGCTGACACAAAACTTTTACCTTTTGTAATTACACTGTCACCCTTGTTCAATCCGCTTTTTATGTACATATTTTTTTTGTCTGTGCGGTCTATTTGCACAGAGCGATATGCGGCTTTACCATTTTTAACAACATAAACATGCCCTTGTTTCCCACTTGCTTCCACAAGGCCGTCGACAGGTATTTTGAAATAAGGTTGTTGCTTTCCCGGAAATATTTTTACACGGCCAATCATACCAGTAGTAAGCGGCAGAGTGGCTTTTGTAAAGACCAGTTTGGTTTCATAAGTACCGGTATATTTTTCAGCTACAGGACTTATTTGTTCAATACGAGCCGGAAAATTTTTGCCGGGATGAGCATCTAAAGATACCGTTGCACTATCTCCTTTTTGCAACAGAACCCATTCCCGGTCGGTTACCTGAGCGACAATGCGGTGTTGTTTTTCTGTTGTTCCCAAAACCAGGACTGGATATCCCGCACCAATAATTTCACCGGGCTGCGCCAATTTTTTTAATAAAATACCTTCGCGTGGTGCTTTTATTACAGCATACCGACGATTAAACCTGGTCATTTCCAGATCGGCGCGTGCCACCTCAAGGGCAGTTTGAGCATTTTGCCATTGCTCCAGCGTTGCTACACTGTCGTTGTATAAATTATTTACACGTTCAAAGTCGCGATTAGCCTTTTCTAAAGCAAGTCGGGCCTGCTTTAACCTGGAGTCAATTTCAACTGTATTTAAATACGCCAGGGGTTCCCCCTCCGCCACCTGATCGCCAGTTTCAACTTTAATGCGATCGATAATACCTCCGATTTTAAAACTGAGCTTCAGGTTTTTATCTGCCTGGATAGTCCCTACGGTGCGAACCGGCTTCTGTAAGTTTACCGCTTCTACCTGTTTTATTGCAACCTGGCGTAAAGCCTGGCTTTTATTGTCCGGCTTATCCACCTCACAGCCCATTAATGAAAACAACAAGGCCATTAAATAAAGTTTATTCTTCATATTGATCATATTTTTGATCGAGGTTTACTTGTGCAGCAGCTTTTTCCAGCAATGCCTTCTTTATAAAAAAATCATATCGGGCAATAACCTGTTCTTCCTGTGCAATGCGAAATTTTTCCAGTGCATTGGTGTGTTCCAGTTGAGTTACCATCCCTTGTTTGTATTGTTTATTTACAATCTCCCAGGTGGCTCGTGTGGTTTTAACCTGTAAAGATTTTGCGTGGTATTTTTTATACGTTGCCCGTAAGCTATAATAGGCGTTAATAACCTCTATATCTATTTGTTTCTGTACTTTTTCTTTTTCTAACTTCGTTTTTTGGTGCGCAATACGGGCTTCCTCTATTTTAGAACTGCGTCTCATCCCCTGAAATAGTGGCCATTGAAGCACAAGTGAAGCAATGTAAAAGTCATCATCACCTTCAAACTGGTAATGTTTACCCTGAAAACCATAATCAAAAATAAATGTTAATTCCGGCCAATAGTTTGAATGCATTAACTGTTTATTCAAGCGACTTGCTTTCGTTGCAGCATAGAGCTGATCTATTTCTTCCCTTTGAGATGCAGTTTGCTGGAAAGAATCAATTCTATTTATGGGCATAATGGTATCAAAGACTCCATTTTTTTCAATTTCAGCATCGAGTGTTTTATTTAGCAGGAAGTTGAACCATGCTCCGGACTTTTGTTTTTTTTCCTCTGCTTCGGCATAAGCCTCCTCCCATTCAGCAAGGCGTGTTTCTGACTTCAATACATGATCAAAGGTTACTTTCTGATTTTGATATAATTTTTTATTTACATGCAAATTTTCGTCTAAAATGCGTTTTGTATTCTGCAACACATCCATTAACTCCGCAGTTTTCAAATAATTAAAATAGGCTTGTTTTATTTCAGACACGAGTTTTCGGGCATAAGCATCGCGCCCGTATCTTTTTACATTACTCATGGATTCCTTAATCTGGTGATTGTAATAAATTTCACCATTAAAAATGGGTTGTGTTAGCCTCACTTTGGTTTCGTGCTCCTGTGTTCGTAAAAAGTCAAATTGCTGGTTTTCAATCTGGGAAAACATGGTCGTTCCGGTAAGTTGGTTTAAGGTGCTGTATACAGGGTTAAGCATATCTCCCACTGGAAGGTCGATTGTACGACCGCCGTCGGCTTTAGAAAATCTGGCATTTACTGTTATTTCAGGCCAATAATAGCTTTTAGCTTGCTTAATGACTTCCAGACTTTTTTGGTAGTCGAGTGTTTTTTGTTTTAAAACTATATTATTTTGCAGACCTTCATGTACATATTTATCCAGCATAGTTGACTGGCCAGCAGCGCCTATGGCACAAAAAACAGACATCAGAAAAGGAAAATATAACCGGTACAACCTCATAGATTTATTGTTCTTATGGCGGAACGAATTTACGAAGGAATTGGGTTACGAAAAAATGTCTGTGTTGATATTTGTGCTTTGCCCCTTGGTTTTCGAGATTATATGCTTATACAAATGACATGTAAAAAATAAGCCCCACTTCAGGCGGAGCTTAATGACAGGTTCTATAAAGTTATCTCAATTCGATATAACAAATATAAAAATAGTTGTTAAATGATACCCTGATCGAGCATAGCATCAGCAACTTTTACAAATCCACCAATATTAGAACCTTTTACGTAATCGATCGTACCATCGTCACGTTTTCCAAATTTTACGCATGTAGAATGGATATCTTTCATAATTTTTTGCAACCTGTTATCCACTTCTTCCCTGCTCCATGGCAGGCGCATACTGTTTTGGGTCATTTCCAGCCCCGAAACAGCTACTCCACCTGCATTTGCCGCTTTACCCGGGCCATACAGTACCCGTTTTTCCTGAAAAACCTCAACTGCTTCAGGTGTAGTAGGCATATTGGCTCCTTCCGAAACCACATAGCAACCATTTGCTACAAGTGTTTTGGCTTCATCTTCATTAATCTCATTCTGCGTTGCACATGGCATGGCCACATCACATTTTACACTCCAAGGACGCTGAGCATCATGATATTCAACTCCATACTTACTGGCATATTCCTTTATTCGACCACGTTTTACATTCTTAAGATGCATAACAAAATTCAATTTCTCTTTATCAATCCCATTTGGATCATGAATAAATCCACTACTGTCTGAAAGCGTAATGACTTTGCCACCCATTTCAGTTACTTTTTCTGTAGCAAACTGCGCCACATTACCAGAACCTGATACAGCAACCACTTTTCCTTTAAAACTTTCTTCACGGGTCTTTAACATCTCTTCGGCAAAATAAGTAGCTCCGTAGCCGGTAGCTTCGGGTCTTATAAGAGATCCGCCCCACTCCTTGGCTTTGCCGGTAAATACACCTACAAATTCATTTCTGAGTTTTTTATACATACCGAATAAGAATCCAATTTCACGGCCACCTACGCCAATATCACCTGCCGGAACATCTGTATTGGGTCCTAAATGACGATGTAACTCATTCATAAAGCTTTGACAAAAGCGCATCACTTCATAATCAGATTTCCCCTTAGGATCGAAATCCGAACCTCCTTTACCACCGCCCATTGGTAAAGTAGTAAGTGAGTTTTTAAATACCTGTTCAAAGGCTAAAAATTTCAGGATGCTCAAGTTCACCGTGGGGTGAAATCGCAATCCACCTTTGTAAGGCCCAATGGCGCTGTTCATTTCAATTCTATAGCCGCGGTTCACCTGTATATTGCCTTTATCATCGACCCATGGTACGCGGAACAAAATCATGCGCTCCGCCTCTGCAATACGTTCAAGGACCTTTGCCTCCTTGTATTGCGGATTTTCTTCAATGAATGGGATTAATGATTCGGCTACTTCTTTAACCGCTTGCTGAAATTCCTCTTCACCCGGATTTTTCATTTCAATCCTGGACATGAAGACATTTAGTGCTTGTTGATGCATGTTTTCCATAAGGTAAAATTTTAGTTAGCACTTTCAATTTACAGTATAAAATCGATAAAATCAAACATATTTTAACTGATTCATAGTATTTTGTATAAACAGAAAGAAGTTAGGATTCCTTTTTCTGTTTTTCAATGCGATACCGTACCTATCAATCTTATTCTATAGGTTTTTTTGTCATTGAACTCCAAAAAATGTAAATTGAAAAAGTTAATCTTGTTTAGGACTATTAATGCATAAAAGTGCACCAAATGAATCAAAAAAGTGATCAGGAGAATAACAGAGGTTATGGAGACATTGAAAAAGACCTAACCCGTCAACAATACGAAAAGCTCAAAGCAGAAAATAAAGAACGACTCAAGGAGTTGGCATGCATTAATGAAACTACACAAATTCTCAAGCGTGCAAAAAATATAGAAGAGGCCATGCAAAAAATTACACAGTCCATTCCTCGAGGTATGCAATATCCGGAAGATACCACTGCACGTATTACCTATGATGGTAAAGTTTTTACCAGTGTAAATTTCAGGGGTTCGCAATGGGTACTGCGACAAACCTTCGATACAATTGACAAACGTGTTGGGGCAATAGAAATCTTTTACACACGCAAGCATCCTGATATAGATGAAGGTCCATTCCTTAAAGAAGAACGCGATTTAATTGACAACCTGACAAGTCTTTTTAAAGGTTACCTCGATGGCGATATTGCCAATAAAATGAGCAGACCTAACCAAATTTACAGCTCGCCTGAAACCATTTCTGTAGAAAAACCCCGTAGACGAAAATTATTACAGTTATTCCTGAATCGTAACAATTACAACAGGGACCTTTATCACGACCTGATGCCTTTTAAAATAAAAGAAATTATACTCGTTGCCAGCCTTTACGATGCTTTCAGTATTGAAAGTGGTGGCCGTTTTTCAGAATATGTTTTGAGGCAATACGAGCGGCTTAACCTTACCTCAGTTCCTCGCATTACAGGAGTTTCTGACCCCGAAGAGGCCATGGAGCATTTACGCAGTAAACACTACGACATGGTTATAATGATGGTTGGACTCGATACCAGAAGACCCTTCAATTTAGCAGCACGCATAAAAGAATCTTTTCCATATTTGCCCGTA
Organism: Salinivirga sp.; assembly: GCF_055145285.1. Lineage (NCBI taxonomy): Bacteria > Pseudomonadati > Bacteroidota > Bacteroidia > Bacteroidales > Salinivirgaceae > Salinivirga > Salinivirga sp. The sequence goes on from NZ_JBSRDC010000050.1 coordinate 41,865, forward strand.
TTTGCTTTGCTCAATAATAATGAAAACCTGCTTAGACTCGAAGAACGCAGAAAAAAAACGCCCGTAATCGACAAGATTTTCGTTTGGAAGGGCGATTCAAGGGTATTTTTTACCATGATCAAATTAATTGAGGATAAAATAAATGTAGACAATGATACCCGCCTGGGCCTGGTTCGTGTCATTATTTTAGTTGAAGACGCCGTTCCTTATTATTCACGCTATTTACCCATGCTCTACAATATTGTTATGGAACAAACCCGGCGCATTATTGATGACGTAAGTACGGATGACCTTTACAAAGTTTTGAGGCTCAGAACCAGACCTAAGATTTTGCTGGCAACAACCTATGAAGAAGCCATGAATATTTATGAAAAATATGGCAGCCAGCTTTTATGTTTAATTACCGATGTAGAATTTGAACGAGCGGGTAAGCTCGATAAAAAGGCAGGCCTAAAACTGGTAAAAGAAATAAAAACCGACCGAAAGGAACTACCAACCGTTATACAGTCTTCGCACGAAAAATATGCAGAAATTGCCGGTGAACTTGAATGTGCATTTATCAATAAACAGTCAGAAAGCCTCATGCAGGACTTGCGTACTTTTATTCTGCATAATCTTGGATTTGGTAATTTTGTATTCAGAAATATGCATGGGCAAGAAATAGCAGTTGCCAAAACACTGAGGGAATTTGAAAACCTGTTGCATACAGTCCCAGACGATTCCATTTTGTTTCATGGCAAGAAAAACCACTTTTCCCTGTGGTTAATGGCTCGTGGCGAAATACAGGTTGCTCATATTATTCATCCTGCGCAAATTGCAGATTTTCCCAGCACCGACGATTTGCGGCAATTTATCATTAATGTGCTTTCTAAGTTCAGAAATGAACAAAACAAAGGAAAAGTAGTACCTTTTCATGTCTCCGATATCGACGACGATACAAGCATAGTACTGCTGGGTGAAGGAAACCTCGGAGGTAAAGGCCGGGGGTTAGCTTTCATTAACACGCTGATTTATAATTACGATTTCTCACAACATGTGCCGGGTATCAATATTCGCACACCCAATACCTCTATCATTGGAACAGATGAATTTCAACAGTTTCTTGAAATAAACAAGCTCAATAAAACCGTTTATAATGAAAAAGATGAGAAAAAAATAAAAAAATGGTTTTTGAATGGTGAGCTATCAGCAAACCTGAAAGACAAATTATATAAACTGCTGAAATTTGTCGAAAAACCTATTGCCGTGAGATCTTCCGGTATGTTTGAAGATAGCCTTCATCAACCCTTTGCAGGTATTTTTGAAACTTATATACTGCCCAACAACCACAGCGATATTCTAATCAGGCTAAAACAATTAGAAAAAGCTGTGAAACTGGTATACGCCTCGGTATTCTCCGGATTAGCAAGAGGTTATGTGGAAGCCATAAGTTATAAAATAGAAGAAGAAATGATGGCCGTTATAATTCAGGAGGTTGCGGGGAACCAATTCGGAGACTATTATTACCCGCATATAAGTGGAGTAGCACAATCTTATAACTATTACCCTGTTTCACACATGAATCCCGAAGATGGAATGGCTGTGGCTGCCCTCGGTCTGGGTAAATATGTTGTTGATGGTGAAAAAGCTTACCGTTTTTCGCCCAAATACCCCCAAACTCTTGTACACTCTCTGAAAGATTTGTATAAAAATTCGCAGGTAGAGTTTTATGCGGTGGACATGAAACGGGATCAAATTGACTTTGAAAAAGGCGATATGGCCGGACTCATCAGGCTGGATATTGACGATGCTGAGATGCATGGTACTATAAAGCACCTGGCATCAGTTTACGAACCCGATGGAGACCGGCTTATGCCAGGCTTAAACCATGCCGGACCCAGAATCATTAACTTTGCCAATATTTTACAACACAACTATATTCCCCTGGCTAAAACCCTGCAGGCAGTTCTGGATATTGTAGAAGAAGCACTGGGCTCACCAGTAGAAATTGAATGGGCCGTAGACCTGAACAAAGATCAGGATGGCAAAGCTTCATTTTATTTATTACAAATAAAGCCACAAATAAGCACCTGGGAAGGATATTCAATTGATGAAGAAACACTTCAGGATGAAAAAATGCTACTTTATACCGATAAGGCAATGGGTAATGGCATAATAGAAGACATTGAAGATATTGTTATCATAGATCGCGAAAAATTCGAAAAATCCGGAACCATCGAAATGGCCAATGAAGTCAACCAAATCAATGAAACCATGAAAAAAGAGGGCCGGCAGTACCTGCTTATTGGACCGGGCCGTTGGGGTACACGCGATCGGTGGATAGGAATACCTGTAGACTGGCCACAGATATCTAATGCCAAGGTTATTGTAGAAACAGATATGGAGCGTTTTCCGCTTGATGCATCTTCAGGATCCCACTTTTTCCATAATGTAACCTCCATGAATGTGGGCTATTTCTCCGTTAACCAAAATGATAAAAAACAAATGATTAATTGGGAATTTATTGAAAATCAGCCGATTCAGCAGGAGCTGCATTACTTTAAACACTACCGGCTCAATGCACCAATTAAAATCATGATTGATGGCAAAAAACGCATTGGCGCCATAACCTATTAAATAGAAACAGCCAACTAACAAAGTTGATCAATAAAACCCAAAGCCAAGGATTTCCGGTCATTTCTTTTTAGCCAAACAATTTCTTTGTCAAAAATAGTGCAATAGAAACCCAACTGAATCTCGATGGCCTTTATTAGCCTAAATAACTTAGTTTTGTGCAGCCGATTTGTTTTTCATGCAGGTGTATTACTCCCTAACTATTTGCTTTGAAATTTTCAAACCCTGACAAAACTCATTGATTGTGTCGATTTATAATGCCACTTTAACAGCACAAATAAAACACATCGTTATGTATAAAATAACCGAGCACCCAATTTTAGATATCCCAAAAGGAAAGGAAGTATATTTCACATATAATGATCAGCAAATTAAAGCTCAAAAGGGCAAAACCATTGCAGCAGCTCTGCATCAGGCTGGCTATCCGGTTCATAGCCACAGTTTAACCAACCGCAATCGCAGCCTGGAGTGCGGTATTGGAAAATGCGGCGCCTGCGAAATGCTTGTCGATGGTGAAGTCAGACGAATTTGTATCACCAAGGTCGATGGCATTAAAGAAGTTTCTGAAATTCCCAAAGACTATGAACCATCAAAAACAGACTACCCGGACAAAAATCCCATTGAAGTGCATAAAACCACCGTTGCCATCATTGGAGCCGGGCCGGCAGGTTTGGCTGCAAGAGCAACTCTGAATGAACATGGCGTTGACAATCTTGTAATAGACAATAACGATACCATTGGTGGCCAGTTTACAATGCAAACACACCAGTTTTTCTTCTTCGAAAAAGAGAAAAAATATGGCGGTATGCGTGGCTTCGATATCCCCACTGAACTTACAATGGACAATAATGAAGGAATATTGCTCAATTCAACTGTTTGGGATCTTTTAGAAGGTAAACGTATAGCCATTAAAAATATTAAAACCGACAAAATTTATTATGTAGATGCTGAGCATCTCATCATTGCAACAGGCGCTGTACCTTTTATGCCATCGTTTGAAAACGATGACCTGCCTGGTGTTTATACCGCTGCTGTTGTCCAGAAAATGATGAATAATGAACTCACCCTGTTGGGAAAAAACATACTGACTGTAGGTGCAGGCAACATTGGCTACCTCACCTCCTACCAGGCTGTGCAGGCCGGCGCCAATGTAAAAGCGATACTTGAAGCACAGGACCGCGAAGGTGGTTTTCCTGTGCAAGCCAACCGGGTGCGGAGGCTTGGTATCCCGATTTATCTGTCGAATATGCTTGTGAAAGCTATTCCCAACGAAGACCACACGGGCATAACTGGCGCCGTGGTGGCAGAAGCAAAAAATTTTATGCCTGTTCCCGGCACAGAGCGAATTATTGAAGGCATTGATACCATTAATATTTGTACTGGTCTGGTTTCAGATGATGCATTATTGCGCAAAGGCAAAGAGGTGTTTGGTCGAAATGTACACGGGGCCGGCGATGCGATTCGCATTGGCGAAGGTACCAGTGCTGTACTTCGTGGTAAACAGGTAGCGTACGAGATTATGGAAGAGATGTCGCTCAGGTATAATTACGACGATTATCTGGCACTGTCAAAAGAATACATCGATTCTCAACAGCATCCTACAAAAGTTATTGAAGAGCCGGAGATGCCGGAACGGGAACGCATGCAAAAGCCTTTTGTGATAGCTGATTGCACATACGGATTTGCCTGCAACCCCTGCGCATTTGCCTGTCCACACGATGCTATAACCAAAACATCATCAAGTACGGTTCCGGTCATTGATTTCGATAAATGCGTGGGCTGCATGCAATGTGTAACGCTCTGCCCCGGTTTGGCCATTTTTGGTTACAACCTGAAAAAAGACTGGTTGTTTTTTCCGGTAGAATATGAAGTGAACCATGGAGAAGAAGTGGTTTTGGTTGATAATGAGGGAAATAGAGTAGGCGAAGGCATACTGGAAAAAATCATGAAGAAACCTAATAAAACAAATCTGGCACGAGTCAAATCAACAGATATTCATGGTGAAGATTTGGTAAATGCGCGTGGCTTTATAACCAAAGCAAACTACCCGGAACAGGTGGAATTTGCACAATCTTCCAACAATATTGAAAGTAAAGAATTTATTTGCCATTGCGATGATGTAACCATGGATGAAGTAATGAAAGTTATTGGCGACCGTAAATTTATTTCGGTAGACGAAATTAAGCACACAACTCGTCTGGGTATGGGTGCCTGCCGCGGTAAACGATGCATTAAGCGACTGAAAACTGCACTTGCAGGTTCCGGAATTCAGATTGTAGGAGAAGCTACACCGCGGGGACCAATGTCGAATCAGGTAAGCATGGGTGAAATATATCCAAATGACCTGCACGAGCAGACCATTCCGAATCTGAACGGACAAAAAATTGAAACCATAGAAACCAACGTATTGGTGGCAGGTGGCGGCATTGGTGGAAGCGCATTATTCCGGTACTTTGCCGAAGCCGGTGAAAACCCCATTCTTATAAATTACGAACGCGGCTCATCGTGGCGCAATATTGCAGGTGGCCGTCCGGTGTTCAGCGTACCGGAACTGGCCGATATTGCCGGCAATAACCGCAAAATATTTAAGGAGTTACAAGAAATTTCCAATATTCACCTAACAGACATTAATTATATTACGCTGGCACACGACCAGGCTACTTACGACGCGCTGGAAGCATCAAAAGCCTGGAGCAACGCCATGATGATTGAACCGAAAGACTTTCCAAAATACATAGCACCGGGATTCAGCACAAGCAATGATAAATATTTGGCTGCTCTGGTCACAAAAGACTGCTGGCAGGCCACACCGGGTTTGGTCATTGACCTGATTCGCAAAATCGGAATCGACCATGGTGGAATGATTCACGAAGATGCCAAACTCATCGACCTGGAAAAAACCGATAAAGGATACATTGCGCTGGTTAAAACCCACGAAGGCAAATACGTGAAGTATAAGGCCAAACATTTCGTAAACGCATTGGGTGGTAACGCGGGCGACTTCGCTGATATGATTGGCATTGACACCGGATTATTCCCGGTCAAACACCAGGCTTTTATTACACGCCGCCTGCCCTATTTAGGTGTGAATAATCAGCCGTTGAACATGGTTATAGACCGCAGACCTTACAAAGGTTTCACAGCCGTTTATGGCCAGCAACTTGCAGAAACCGGACAGATTATTGGTTGTGCCTCACCAGGTGTAGAACCTTTACAAACAGGCAAAAACCTCAAAATTAACGATAAGGATTTCCTTGAAATCGTTTCTGAGGTTTTTATAGACTGGCTTCCGGAACTTTCTTCTGTTGGATTCCAGGCTGTTTGGTCGGGGTATTATACCGAACCACACATGATTATTGACCCTTCAAGAGGCCTATTCGTCGGACTGCGCGGACAGGGCTTTATGCTGGGCATGTATCTCGCCAAAATGTATGTGGATGCGGTGACGGGCAAAAAAGCGCCGGATTACCTGAAAAGACTGGCCCTTGAAGGTGACGGTTTGCAGGAAAAAGCTTTTAAATAGAATCCAAATTGAGCGATTCCCACTCAACTTAGCAGGGTGTCTAAAAAGTCAAAAATCTAACGATTTCAAAACTTTTTAGACACCCTTGTTAACTGGCTTAATCAAGTAAAGCAACAACATGTGTAATCATCCCTAACAAACACATATTTTATGAGAAATGTTTTTTTTACCTGGGGTCAATGGCCTTTATCTCATCTATGGCCAATGCTTTAAACATGGCAACAGCTTGCTTTTTACTTATATCAGGACTTGCCGTGAGGCGTACAGCCATACCTTTATCAAAATACATTTTGAGGTCGTGTTGTCCGATGTATTCACGGTAATAAATTTTACCTTTTGCGGAATTAATAAGATCGCGTTTCTTTAGTTCTTTGCGTTTGGTTTTCTTGAATGTTTTGGGTGTATATAACCAAATTCCTACCTGCAAAATTGCCCCACCGTTACTCATATAACTTGTGCCGGCCCAATTAACCGTTTCACTTTTCCGGGTACTGAAGCCTGCCTTATTAATACCATCAGCAAGCGTTTTAGGAAATATTGACTCCAATGATTCCGGATTCTTAAGCTTTGATTGGTTGATTTGTGCAAACAAATCAGGGCAATTAAGCATCAAAACACCAATGATTAAAAACAAAACTATTGGCTGATTAATTCGTTGGAATAAAACTAAGTTCGTCATATCGCTATTTATTTTTATAAACCTGTTTCGGTTCTGCATTTTTAATGATCTGCAACTTTTTTGCATGCCTAAAAAAGTTTATACAATAGAAATTTTCAAATGTTTACGTCTAAATTTCGATTAACATTTGTTAAACACTGTACTTTAAATCTATTGTTGTAAAGAAAACAAGTTACAATTCGCCAGTTGCAACCTACCTATTTTCATACCTATAAATACGTAATTTCCTCATTGTCAAAAGTTAAAAATTACTTAAAATAATGAAATAATTTGACTTATAGCAATAAATGTAATAACTTACAATAATTAATTTGGAGCATTCTCTTTTTTGTTTTAGCCCGAAAGTTTATTCATTCTGGAAAGCTCCCAAAGATAAGGACATTAGAATAAATGTATTTGATAAGTTTAACGGGCTTTGAAGGCTTTACTAATAGTATGCAGTAAATATGTATTTAAGTTACTACATCCTCTCTAGTAATATTGAAAATTTTCCGGAATTGAAATAAGCCTTTGGGACGCCATCTTGAGAAAGGTGGCGTTTTTTTTATTTGCGGTGTTTAATTTGCAAACCCTTCAGGAAATTTCGTAAATACTGATCCTGGCAATCGCGGTATTTTTGGTGACCGGGTTTTCTGAAAAAAGCCGATAACTCAGGTTTACTTATTTTTATCCCGGCACGATTAAAAATATCAATCATATCTTCGTCGCGCAGGTTAAGGGCAATTTTAAGTTTTCGCAAGACCAGGTTATTATTTAGCCGTTTTTCCGGTATTGGCTGGGTGCCTTCCTTTTTACCGCGTTTAACATTGATTAGTCCATTCAGGAATGCTGCAAGATATTGATCAGAAATTTCGTGTTTCTCCGGATCATCATCTTTTTTTAACCACTCACTAATCTGCGAGCGGGTAACAACGAAATCAGCGTTTGAAAAAACCTTAATCATTTCATCATCACCAAAATCAAAAATATAGCGGATACGTCTTAAAATATCATTATTACTGGTCATAGGTAATACATTATTAGTACTCAAGACTTCAAAGTTAAGAAAACCATTGGATTTTATCTTGCTTCATCCGTTCACGTAATAAATGAATTTCGATGCAGCTCCCTTTTGTTTATTTTTCATTACCGGCATTACGTTTACGAATATTCATTGCTTTTTTATAAATTGCAGTCTTACTGATAATGTTAAAACTAATAATCATGATAAATAGAACCAAAATACTTTTTTTGCCATTTTTGATTGTATACTCCACTTTTTTAATGGCACAAAACAGAACGCCAGTCAATTCGCCAGATGAATGGTCGAAAAATATGGATACAACAGAAACCGGCCTGGTCTACCAGATCATTGATGCTGGCAGTGATGCAAAGCCGGAGCCGGGTGATATGGTAGCGGTTCATTATATCGGTCAGCTTGAAGATGGTACAACGTTCGATAATTCGTACCAGCGTGAAGAACCACTTACTTTTAACTATGGTGTTGGACAGGTCATTCGCGGATGGGACCAGGCAATAGGAATGTTGAGCAAAGGCGGATCGGCCAGGTTGGTTGTACCTCCACATTTAGGTTATGGAAATAGGCGGGTGCTTGATATTCCGCCCAATTCAACACTATATTTTCAAATCGAACTTATTGATATTCAGCCCAATGAAGCTTTTTATACTTTTAAAACCGAAGGTTTAGATACCCTCAGTACGGCTTCCGGCATACGTTATATGGTTATTGACTCCGGATATGGCCTAAGACCAGATACCAATTCATGGGCCTATTTACATTATACAGGCTACCTGCCTGACCAGCGAATTTTTGATGCGTCAAAATTGCGGGGCGAGCCGGTACGGATTAATCCCGGAGCCGAGGATGTCATTCCTGCCTGGGACGAAATGGTGCAAAAAATGAAGGTTGGTGGGCGTTATCATATCATTGTGCCACCAGATTTGGGTTATGGTTCAGCCGGGCTGCCCGGTGTTGTGCCTCCCGGTACTGAATTGCGTTTTGACCTTGAATTGATTCATGTTTCCGAAAAAAAGGAAGTGAAACCCTTTGATGTATCCGGGAAAGATACCATTAAGCTCGATTCAGGCTTACAGATCATTCCAGTAAAACAGGGAAAAGGAACAAGTCCGGAAAAAGGCGATGTGGTTAAAATTCACTTTTCGGGTTATTTTGCTAATGGAGAACTTTTCCAATCCTCACTCAAAACCGATGATCCGGTGATATTTGCCATTGATCAGGGTCAGGTTATTAAAGGACTTAATAATGCTGTGAAACAAATGAAACCAAACGGAATGGCCAGAGTGATTATACCATGGCAGCTGGGATATGGAGAACAGGGTAATCCGCCCCTTATTCCTCCAAAATCCGATTTGATATTCGACATTGAATTAATCAGTGTAGTGCAATAAACTGAAATTTATAGCTTTATGAATATGGTGAATTGGATTCGTAAATATCCGCAGGTTATTTTGCTTACCCTCACTTTATTGGTTTACGGCAATACCCTCACTAATAAATATGCCCTCGACGATGCCATTGTAATTACTGAAAACAGTTTTGTAAAAAAAGGTATCGATGGAATTGATGATATTTTTTCTACCGAATCGTTTACCGGCTTTTTTGGTTTTGATAAAAAACTGGTTGCCGGTGGTCGCTACCGGCCACTTTCCATAGCCACATTTGCCGTGGAATATGAATTTTTTGGTCAAAACCCACACATCTCCCATGCAATCAACATCATACTCTATGCCCTGGTCGTGTTATTAATTTTCCAGGTGCTGAGAAAAAGTCAACTGATTACCACAGACCTGGCCTTTATCATTGCTTTGCTTTATGCGCTCCACCCCATTCACACCGAAGCTGTAGCCAACATTAAAGGAAGAGACGAAATACTGGCGTTTCTTTTTGTTTTACTTGCTGTAAAATGGGTTTTATATAGCCAAAAAAATAGGTTATTGGTATACAGCGCTGCTGCAATTTCAATGTTTTTGGCCATGCTGTCTAAAGAACATGCAATCGCTTTTGTGGTGTTATTACCGTTGGCATTGTACTATCTGAAGCGGCCCCGCAATGAAATTGTACAAACCGCTTTTACCGTAATTATCCCCGCTGCGCTTTTTGTATTCGTTCGTTACCAGGTGCTTGGCGGTATGCAAATAGAGGAAAGCTCCTCCCTGATGAATAATCCGTTTGTGGAAATGGACATCAATGAACGGTTTGCTACCATTTTGCTTACCTGGATATGGTATCTGCGGATACTTGTTGTACCCCATCCCCTTACATACGACTATTATCCTTACCATGTGCCCGTTACCGGCTGGGAAAATATTTATCCGTGGATTACCGTGTTCATAGCGCTGATTATGCTGTTTTTTGCTGTCAGAAGCCTAATCAACAGAAGGTTTTATGGATATTGGATCTGGTTTTTTATCGGTACCTTTTTATTGATGTCGAACCTGTTTTTTTCAGTAGGTACTTTCATGAACGAGCGCTTCATGTTTATGCCTTCCCTGGCCTTTTGTGTGGCTTTGGGTTATGGACTTTACTGGCTCATGCAACGCAAAGCATTTGCGCGGGCCGGATATGCAGCTATAATACTAATTGGTGTGGCTTACAGTGTAAAAGCCATCGACCGCAACAATGACTGGAAAGATGATTTTACCTTGTTTACACATGATGTGCAAATTTCTGAAAACAGTGCCAAGGGAAACTGTGTGGCAGGTGGTCAGCTTTATGAAAAAGCCATAGATACTCAAAACAAAACAAAGAAACAGAAATTACTCAAACGGGCCCGGACACATCTCAAAAAGGCCATTGAAATACACCCAACTTATAATGATGCCCATCTTTTATACGGCAATACCCGGTTTGCATCAGAAGAGCCATTAGATTCGGTTATGCCACACTATTTGAGTATTCTCCGTCGTGCTTCAAGACATCAAAGTGCATGGAAAAATGCACTGGCCGTGTTGCAGAAAGGCGAACCTGAAAAACGGTTAAAATGGTACAAAAAATTATCTAATATAGATGCTAATCGCTTCGAAATCAACTACCAGATGGGTAATATTTATGGCAAACACCTGAATGACCTAAAGAATGCCGAAACCTATCTAAAAAAAGCCCTGCAAGTGAAACCCAAAAATGTGAAAGCACTTAAAGACCTTTCCGTGGTATATGGGTTGACCCAACGTTACAAAGCTTCTGCAACCCAGTTGGAAAAGGTGGTAAAACTCAAACCCAACGATGCCAGTGCCTGGTATAACCTGGGCCTTAGCCTGAATGCACTCGGCAAGATTGATGCAGCACAAAAATCCCTCGACAAAGCGCATGAACTTAATCCACAGCAAAAACGGGTGGTGATAAAGAGGTGATTGTGGTTAATTCAGTTAGTAAGTTAATTGGTAGATTGGGTGATTGGTTAATTCGTTGATTGGTTGATTGGGTGAATGGGTGATTGGTTGACTGGTTATTATTGTTTTCGACGTTGGTTGTTGTCAACGGTCGGTGATTTTCGCACATTCGATGGTTTTGGCACGGCCGGTAATGGGTTTCCGACGTTGAGACGCACGGCCGTGCGTCTCAACAGGCCGTGCGTCTCTACAATTCCGTTTCCAAATTTTGTTTCGTGATTATTATCCGGTACGTTTCCAACAATCCCGTTTCAATTTTCCGGACGTTGTCATTATCCCTCACCAGTTGCGCGTTGGGGTTCCCCTTTAGAGCCTCGATATTAAATCGGGAGGTCAGGGGTGTGCGGTTGGATTGGTGGTTTGATAGAATGGTTGACTAATGACCAGTTAAATTTTATCGGGAACCGTGCGGTGGTGTTTTTTGAGGTACAGGCTGTGGCCAGGTTGTTTTGAAAATCTCTGTACTGATGCCGGAGGCATCACATATCTATAAAAACAAATCCAATTCCCGAGGCATCGCATGTTATTAGAAAAAAAAGCTGCCTCAAAAATATGAAGCAGCTTTTCTATCGTATAAAATATGTTTCTTATTGGTCTAATTTGTGAATTACCAAACCACTGCGCAGCTTGGGTTCAAACCAGGTTGTTTTAGGCGGCATGATGTTGCCTGTGTCAGCAATATCAATCAATTGTTTCATGGTTACCGGGTACATAGAAAAGGCCACTTTCATCTTGCCATTATCTACGCGGCGTTCCAATTCACCCAAACCACGAATTCCACCAACAAAGTCGATGCGCTTGTCGCGACGCAAGTCTTCGATTCCGAGCAATTCATCTAATACAAGGTTCGAAAGTATGGTTACATCCAACACACCAATGGGGTCTTCATCATCGTAGGTGCCTGCTTTGGCTTCCAGTTTGTACCACTTACCTTCGAGGTACATGCCAAAACTGTGTAGCTTTTCTGGTTTAAAAGCAGTTGTGCCTACTTCTGAAACATCAAAGTTTTTCTGTAGTTTCTCAAGAAGTTGGGTGGCTGTATGGCCGTTGAGGTCTTTCACCACGCGATTGTAATCAATGATGTGTAATTGATTATCAGGAAAATGTACAGCTAAGAAATAGTTGTACTCTTCGTTTCCGGTATGGTTAGGATTATTCTCGGCCTGCTTTTTGGCAACCCTGGCACCGGCAGCTGTGCGGTGGTGACCATCGGCCACGTAGGTATAGGGTACTTTGGTTTGGAACAATTCAGTAATACGCTTGATATCTTCCTCACTGTCGACCACCCAGAAATGATGACCAAAACCGTCTACAGCAGTAAAATCATATTCGGGCGCTTTGCTTTCCACCACTTTTTTCACAATACCATCAAGCTCGTCCACAGCAGGGTAAGAGAAAAATACCGGTTCCATGTTGGCATTATTAATCTCCACATGCTTCATGCGGTCCTCTTCTTTTTCGGGACGGGTAAGTTCGTGCTTTTTAATGATGCCGTTAAAATAATCATCGGCATGTGCACCAGCTACGAGTCCGTATTGTGTGCGGCCATCCATGGTTTGTGCATAGATGTAGTACTTTTCTTTTTCGTCCTGAATGAGCCACCCTTTTTCCTGCCATTTGGCAAAATTTTCACGGGCTTTGTCATACACTTCCTGAGCATGCTCATCATACCCGGGTTCGAAATCAATTTCGGGACGGATAATGTGTAAAAGTGATTTTTCGGTTGCTTCTTCACGGGCTTCTTCCGAATTCATAACATCATACGGGCGCGAAGCCACTTCGCTGGCCAACTCTTTTGGAGGCCTTACGCCTTTGAATGGTTTAATTTTCGCCATTTTTATATCAATTATTTCAGCGCAAAGGTTTGCGCCATCATTACACAATAAATTTACTTTTATTTGTTCACCTGAAATGTACGATCGTCTTTTTCCAAAAAGTTAATAATCTGGTTTACAGCTGCAATGCCTGCATTGATGTTGGCCTCTGCGGTTTGGGCACCCATTTTTTTCGGGGTAAAGAAATAGCGGCCTTCAAATTTCTCAGCAATTACATCTTTATTATCTGGTGCAATATCTGAAATATACTGCAAATCGCTGCGTGCTTCCATTGCTTTTTCCAATCCTTCTTCATCAATCACCTCTTTGCGGGCTGTGTTGACTAACACACCGTTTTCAGGCATTTTATTCAACAGGTCGTAACCAATAGATTTTTTGGTTTTATCGTTCGATGGAATATGCAATGATACATACTGGCAAGTGCTGTATAGTTCTTCAACGCTGTCGACAACCTTAACGCCATCTTTTTCTATATCTACTTTTTCTTTAAACGGATCAAAAGCTTTTACTTCCATGCCAAAACCCTGGGCAATTTCGCCCACATAGCGTCCTACGTTGCCATATGCATGAATTCCAATGGACTTTCCGCGCAATTCAGTACCGGCTTTGCCATTGTAACCACCGCGGGCAAGGTAAACCATCATACCAAGTGCCAGTTCGGCCACTGCATTAGAGTTTTGTCCGGGTGTGTTCATCACCACTACATTGTTGGCCGTAGCTGCTTCAAGGTCTACATTGTCGTAACCGGCTCCGCCGCGCACTACAATTTTCAGTTTTTTTCCGGCTTCAATTACCTCTTTTGTAACCTTGTCGCTACGAACAATCAACGCATCGGCATCAGCTACTGCTTCAAGAAGTTGATCATTGGATTCATATTTTTCCAGCAGCGCAACTTCGTAGTTGGCTTTTTGGGCAATATCTTTTATACCTTCTACTGCCGCAGGGGCAAATGGTTTTACAGTTGCTACCAATATTTTAGCCATAATTTTTTATTTTTTTAGTTTAACACTTGTAAAAAGAACAAGTCACACTCTCCCCCTGGAAAGCGTGACCTGCTATATGCTTGCTGTTGAATTCATTTATGCATGTTGCTTTTCAAATTCCTGCATACAGTTTATCAGTGCTTTTACATCGTCAACGTTGCTGGCATTGTAAGTAGAAGCACGGAAACCACCCACTGAACGGTGACCTTTGATGCCCACGATATTATTATCAGCGGTATATTTCAGGAAGTCGTCCTGAAGGTTCTGGTATTTTTCTTCGAAAATAAAGGTAATGTTCATTCGTGAACGTGAAGCCTTTTCAATTACAGTACCTTTAAACATAGGATTGCGTTCGATTTCGCCATAGAGCATATCGGCACGCTCTTTTGCGCGGCGTTCCATCTCTTCCACGCCACCCTGGGCTTTAACCCATTTGAGGGTTTCTTTTACACCAAATACGTTTACACAAGGAGGTGTATTGAACATAGAGCCTTTTTTCACATGTGTTTCGTATTTGAGCATGGTTGGAATAGGACGATCTACCACTTTGTCGAGCATGTCTTTACGGATAATTACGAATGTAACTCCAGCCGGACCTACATTTTTCTGTGCTCCACCATAAATCATGGCATATTTACTCACATCCACTTTGCGGCTCATCATATCGGACGACATGTCGGCAATTAATGGAACACCACCGGTATCGATATCTTCAAAAATTTCGGTGCCGCGAATTGTGTTGTTTGAAGTAATGTGCAGGTAATCCACATCTTTAGGCACTTCGATTTTTGGGTAATAGGCAAAATCTTTGTCCTCGCTGCTGGCGATTACCTCAACCTCGCCAAACATTTTAGCCTCTTTAATGGCTTTTGAAGACCATGAGCCTGTATCAACATAAGCAGCTTTTTTGCTCATAAAGTTAAAAGGAATCATGGCAAACTGCATGGATGCACCACCTCCGAGGAATAGCACTTCATAATTTCCGGGTATGTTGAGTAATTCTTTAAAAAGATCCTGTGCTTCGTCTATCACAGCCTGAAAATCTTTGCTGCGGTGTGAAACTTCCATGATTGATTGTCCGGCTTTGCCAAGCTCTTTTACAGCCTGTGCTGTGTTTTCCAATGCTTGTTCTGGTAATTTGCAAGGGCCTGCATTAAAAATATGTTTTCTCATAATTGTGCTTTTAGAAATTTTTTAGCGAATTTAGTATAAAATTTAGTGAAAACGTAATGTTTTACAGCAATAAAAGCCATCTATTAAAAACACAAAGGCCCATTGATATGAGAATTCTTATATTCATCGCATTAAGCATTTTGTTTTCTACTAATGCAAGCGCACAAAAAATTTATAAAACAGACTTTAAACAGGAAGCTGATTTTGTTGCCTATGAAACCGAGTATAAAACGGAGGCTGATGTATGGGTATATTTAACAGACATCCCAACAGAAGCTAAAAAAAGAAGTGGTATATGGTATTTTACCGATATACGAGCCGAAGCTGATTATATAATTTATTTTACCAGTTTTAAAACAGAAGCCGACTGGCTGATTTACTATACCGACATTAAAACAGAAGCCGGATATACATACCGTGAAGAAGATGAAGGAAAATAAAAACCGCTGCTGGTGGGCACCTGCTGATGACCCGTTATACACCAAATACCACGATGAAGAATGGGGTGTGCCAACCCACAACGACCGTGAACTTTTTGAGATGCTTGTGCTCGAAGGTGCGCAGGCCGGACTATCCTGGTCTACCATTCTGCATAAACGCGAAAACTACCGTAAGGCTTTTGATAATTTTGAAGTAAAAAAAGTGGCCCGTTATGATGAAGCAAAAATCAAAGCCCTGCTGCAGGATAAGGGTATTGTTCGTAACAGGTTAAAAATACGTAGCGCTGTTAAAAATGCCCTTGTATTTGTTAAACTACAGAAAGAATTTGGTTCTTTTGACCAGTACATGTGGCAATATGTCAACCATCAACCTATCATCAATTATTGGAATAACCCTGAAGATGTACCTGCCGAAACAACTTTATCAAAAACAATATCAAAAGACCTGAAAAAACGAGGTATGAGCTTCGTTGGCCCTACCATTATTTACGCCTATATGCAATCCATTGGGATGGTGAATGACCATTTAACAACCTGTTTCAGACACAATACTTTATAAAATCAGAGAAAAAAACGGGTTCGTTCTATCTCTCAATTTTAGTTGGTATTTGGCAGATTAATACTAATTTAAGGGTTTCAAAATTAAAATATGACAGAACAGGATAATACTCCGCAGATACATTTATCTCATTACGCCACGTCTGTAAAACTTATAATTGCTGTAGCCGTGGGCCTGCTCACATTAGTACTTTCAAATTACAATCTAAATGTCGATTTGGGCCACATTCAATTCAATTTTCCATGGGGTATGATATTTCCATTGCTTATTGCTGTAGCTTATGGAAGTAAATATGGGCTGATTTCCGGCTTGTCCGGAGGTGCACTATATCCACTGCTTCTGTGGCCACACGAGGGTTATGCCAATTTATCAGTGATGTTACTTACATTAGCTTTATTCTTTTTGGTAGGCAGAATAATTCACGGCCATGTAAGTAATGGCAGGTTTCCGCTTGCAATTAAAATAGCCTTTGTTGGATTGCTGGCTGCTGTAGGGTATATTACAGTATATCTGGTTTTATATAATCCTTTATTAGCTCTAAATCCGCCTTTTTGGGAACAAGACACCATCAATCACCTTTCTGTTTCAATTCTAAAAGGTTTTGCCACAAAGGATATACTAAATTTTTTATTGATGGTTATTACGGCTGAACTATTGTTTAAACTCACTGCAGTAAGAAAACTTTTGGGTATAGCAGCTCCCTCCTACATGCGTGAAAACAATAGAATATTTGCATATAGCCTGTTTACAGCAATGCTCATGTGGTTTATATTTGTGGGACTTGATTACTTTTTAATCAATGGAATTAAAAACCAAAGCTACAATTACTTCAGCATTGCTTTTTTTGTGATGTTTCTTGCGGGTATAATAGTAACCAGAATATTAATCCGCTTTATTGAACACAAACTGCTAGCTGAACAAGCCTTATTGATAAGCGAAGAGAAATACCGCATGATTAGCGATAATGCCTATGACCTTATTGCACTTCATGATTTGAATGGCATAGTGAGATATGTTTCTCCATCGATTAAAAAATTCACGGGTTTGCCTCCGGAAAAAGTAGTGGGACAGCTGGTCAGCTCTTTTTTACATCCTGATGAAGTTGATAAGTTTTATACAGACCTTACAAAACTTACGCACGAAAAACCATTTCTTAAAATTGAGCAACGCATTAAACATGTCGATGGCCATTACATCTGGATTGAAGCCAATGGGCAATTAATCCATACAAAAGATGATACTAAAACTTATGTGCAGGTGGTAAGCCGCGACATAACTGATCGCCGGAAGGCCGAGCAGGCCTCACGCGAGAATGAACTTACATTGGCCAATATATTTAACAATGCCCCGGTTACAATGATTTTGTTAGACGGAGCAATGAATATTGTTAAAATCAACACCAATCCTTTGCTATCTGAAGAAAGACAGTTAAATGCCATTGGCACCTCTATTGGAGAAACATTCAATTGTGTAGAGCCAGAAAGAAATAAAAAGAATTGCGGCGAGGGCAACTGGTGTGAAAAATGCATCATCAGTAATTTATTTAACAAAGCTTATCACAATGACCAATCGCACCAAAAAATAGAAGGTGAGCTCATCATTCAGGGAAAGACCGGCTTACAGAGACACACCGTTCTGGTTTCTTCTTCGGTACTCTTCCGCAGCGCTGAAAAATATGTGCTTATCGCAATAGATGATATTACAGCACGGAAAGAGATGGAGATACAGCTTGAAAAAGCTAAGGAAAAGGCAGAAGAAAGCGACAAACTTAAATCGGCCTTTCTGGCCAATATGAGCCATGAGATACGCACTCCAATGAATGGCATAATAGGTTTTGCACGCATGCTCAAAGAACGCAAAAACCTAATACACAAAACAGACAGGTACCTCGACATTATTATGGAAAACAGCAAGCGACTTATGGTACTTGTAAACGACATTCTCGACATATCGGGTATTGAAAGCGGACGATTGAGGTTTCTTTACAAAAACATTCACCTGCATAAGATGCTGGATGATGTATACACTTTTATTCAACCTACGGCTAAAGAAAAATCACTTGCACTGCGGGTTATCAAGTCCGAAAACTGCCCGGAATATATTAGAGCTGATGACGCAAGATTGCGTCAGGTGATGATTAACCTGCTGAATAATGCCATGAAATTTACTGACGATGGGGAAATTGCCTTTGGCTATGAAATGAAGGATGATGAAATTAAATTTTTTGTGCGCGACACAGGCATTGGTATTCCTGAAAACGAAAAAGAAAATATTTTTATGCGTTTCAGACAGGTTGAACAAGACTTCACAAAAGTTAAAGGAGGCACTGGTCTTGGACTGTCCATTTCCAAAAAAATAATAGAACAATGGAAAGGTGAAATTTGGGTAGAATCTGCCCCGGGAAAAGGCTCAACGTTTTTCTTTACCATACCACTAATTTCCGCCCAATAACGGCATTTTTACTTACTGACGAAAATACAACTTCAACAAAAACGGAAGTTCTTCATTCTCCGGGGCAATTTGTGCTGCTTTTTGCAATTGCCGGTAAAGCAATTCCTTATCGTTGCGCAGCATACCTTCCAAACCACGGGTCATCATTTTGTTGGCTTCAATAAAGCGTTTCATTTTTATGGTATCGGGGATATGATGAAAAACACGGAAAACACCATCGCGCTTAAAGTTCAGGTAAGCCAGATTGTTGGGCAAATTTTCTTCCCGGAAAACACTGAAATCGAAAAATTCAACATACGAACGGTCGTCCGTATTGATTTGTATATCTTCCGGAAAATTGGCTATGGCTTTATGGTCAAAAATCAGGTTGGCAGCCAAATGATAGGGATTGGCATAAAAGTACGGGTCTTTTGGAAAATTGGCTATCCGCTGACTCCATTTTTCAAAATCGATTTTTACCGGCTCGGTACTGCCCATCAGCACAGCATGGTAATGTCCAAGCCACACTACGGTATGCGGAAATACATGATGGAAGGTTTTAATCAAACCCAACAAATCGTTCCGGTTAAGTTTATGGAGCGGTAAATATTGGGTGACCATGCCGCCCGGATTCAGATGTTTTTTATACAATTCAAAATACGATTGGGTGTAGAGGTTACCCGAACCAAGCACAGGGTGCGTGGGGTCGCTGGAAATCAGGTCGTAGGTTTTGGCTGTGGATTGTAAAAAATGCCGGCCATCGTCTCCGTGTATGGTTAACCGTGGATTGTTTACAATATTGTTGTTCAGCGCGCTGTAATATTTTGCAGCTTTTTTTAGTCCGGGCACCAGCTCTACACAATCGATCTGCTCTATTTCGTCGTGCGATGCAATGGCCGATGTGGTTACCCCTATTCCAAAACCCACAATCAGCACTTTTTGAGCTTCTAACCCGGCAAAAAATGGCATATGCCCAACCATCTTTACTGCCTTAATGGCATCATAACTGGAACCAATTACAGAAGCATTGTTCACATAAGTAGATTTTACAGTATTATTGCCCTGCCGCACCTCTCCTACTACCAAAGTACCCTGTATGGCTTCGTTGTAGTGCAACACTTCTTTATCTTCGACATGAAATGATGGAGGCAAAATACGCATGTGTAAACCGGAAATGGTGACCAGAAATAGCAAAGCAATTGAAATGAGTGCTGTTACTTTTGGACTTTTACGGTCTTGTGCAGGCATATAGCGCAGGGAAAAAATCAGCGCTAAAAACAACAACATGGCCACCAGTAAAATACTCCTTGCCGCCCCGGCCAGCGGGATCAGCATAAATGCCGCTATCAACGGACCGACAAACGAGCCCAGTGCATTGGCCAGCATGATGCGTCCCACATTGCGACCTACGTTTTGATACGAATCAGTATATAAATCGACAGCAAACGGAAAAGCGTAACCCGATACTGCTGCTACCGGTAAAATTACAATGATAGAAACCACAACAGGAATAATCAGTAAGCGGGTAAAATGGGTATTAAAAATATCGTGTAGCGGCACCAGCATGGCTTCGGGCAGGTTGAGCAATACAATAAGTCCGAAAACACTGAAAGCGGCCAAAAGCATGAATAAAAGTGAGATACGTTTGCCCGGCTCCTTTACACTCTTCTTGCCGGATTTGTAATACCAGCTGCCTGCAAACAATCCTGCAATAACAAGCGACGCTATCAGTGCGAAGGTATAACTGGTATTGGTCAGATAAACTTTCAGAATACGCACCCAAATTACCTGCAAGGCAATTACCGACAAACCGCACATAAAAGTGAGCATTATGGCTGGTCTGCGCCAGTCTACACTCTTTTTGGCTGTTTTTTTATCCACTTCCTGTTTTTCAGCCCTCTGTTCTGCGGCCGGAAGCGGCATGTGTCGTAATGCAACAAGCGCGAGTATCAACATCGCCCCCACACCAATAAAAACGGTATTCTGCTGACCAAATTTTCCGAGCAACAGAAAACCGGTTGTCAGTCCGCCCAGTGTACTACCAAGTGTTTCAAGACCATAGATGTGGCCCATATGGTGCCTTATTTGCTGATTGCTGCGAATCAGTATTTTGGCAATTGCCGGCAACACCCCACCCATAAAAAAGGTCGAGATAATAAGCATGACAAAAACCATCAGATAAACAATGGTTTCTCTCAGGCTGGTAGTTAATCCGCTTAGCGCTTCATAAAGGTTAGACAGCCCAAAATTGAAAATCCAGTAATTCAGCAATCCCAATAATCCAATGGTACCAAAAAGAATGGCCAGCAAGTGTTTTTTAGCTTTTTTACCATTGATATAACGGCCCCAAAACATACCGCCAAAACCGAGCCCACCCATAAAAGTGGCCAATACAAGTGTAGAGGCAAAAACCGTAGAGCCCAGGTACAACGACAAAATGCGGTTCCAGCTTATTTCAAAAACCAGAAAACTGAACCCTGCCAGGAAGACTATTAATTGTGGAACTAAACTTATTCTAATGCTGCTGTGCTTCGTCATTTGAATTGGTATTTGAAAATACCAAAACTACACAAAAATATCGAAATCACCTTAGCATGTCAACAAGTCCACAAGGCTGTTATTTTTCTTTATGCTTCCTCCTTGAGCTCCGTGGTTTATCTTTTCTAACCACCAGGGACACCAAGACCAACAATTCGTCTCTGAACGAAGCTGGAATTCCGCCGGTTGCATCCTTCTACTCACCGTTTTGCCACGGGGAACACAGGGAAATTTTCTTCTTCGTGTTTCCTCCGTGTTCTTTGTGTCCTCCGTGGTTTATTTTTTTTACCACTAAGTACACCAAGACTAATTGAACATCTGTGACTAAAGCTGGAATTCCACCAGTTGCATCCTTCTACTCACCGTTTTGCCACGGAGAACACAGAGGAAATATTCTTCTTCTCGCATTTCTCCGTGTTCTTTGTGTCCTCCGTGGTTTATCTTTTTTAACCACTAAGGACACCAAGACCAACTGATCGTCTGTGAACAAAGCCAGAATTCCGCAGGTTGCTTTCTCCTACTCACCGCTTGGCCACGGAGCACACAAGAAAAATGTGCTTCCTGGTGCTTCCTCCGTGTTCTTCGTGTCCTCCGTGGTTTATCTTTTTTAACCACTAAGGACACCAAGACTAATTGAACATGTGTGACTAAAGCTGGAATTCCGCAGGTTGCTTTCTCCTACTCACCGCTTGGCCACGGAGCACACAAGAAAAATGTGCTTCCTGGTGCTTCCTCCGTGTTCTTTGTGTCCTCCGTGGTTTATTTTTTTTACCACTAAGGACACCAAGACCAACTGTACGATTGGGCGTAAGGCCAGAACTCGCGCCAATTTACCTTCGGTGAGCTCGTAGACCAGGTTTACAATCTGCAAAACTAGCTCCAGTTTTGAATGGACGGTTTATAAACTAAAAGTACAATATCCGGATCAATTTACAAAGTTCAGTTTCGGCACTGTTCCAAATAAACAGTTTTACAGTCTAACTGGTAAATAAAACTACAAAGTTTTTGGCAACAATGGTACATAGTTTTTCTCTCATTTGGGCATGATCAAATGAGAGAAAAACTCAACTTTATCAGGTTAATTAAAAAACCTGAGATTATGAATGAATTTTATAACGAGTTGATTATGTGTCATCAAATAGACGAAATGAAACGAAATGGCTGGTCCATTTCTAAGATTGCAGATTCTTTAGTCCTTAACTGGCGGACTGTGAATAAATTTCTCCAGATGACCGAGGATGCATTTTACGAATACCAAACGGCACTGGGGCAGCGCAAAAAGGAACTTCAGGATTATGAACCCTTTGTAAAGCACAAACTCGATTTCTGTTCAGATGCTTCTGCCGCACAAGTCCACGATTGGTAAAAAGAACACTATGAGAGGTACGAATGTATCACCTAAAACGGTATTCAACTTTGTCCAATGGGCGCGACAACAGCATAATATCCCCAAGATAAAGCAAAAGCGAGAATTTTTTATAGTAGATGAGTTGCCATACGGCAAACAATCCATAACCCCAGCCGGGCTACCTCCGGTTAGCCTTTAGCATACCATCTGCTTCGTTGGCTTCAGCTCGCAGGCCGTCGGTTGACGCACAGATTCACTTTGCTGCCTTGCAGACCTATACTGAGCGATAGCCGAAGTATGATGCGCTAAAGACTTTTTCAGCAGAGCCTACTTAGTGTTTGTCCATAATGTCCGATATCTGAACTAAACACTTCACTTTATCGACAGACTCTACTTAAAACCAATGAATGTGTTTCAGGGGGTGTATCAAAAGTCGTTTATTTGCAATTAAATTAAATAGCGGCCATAAAATAAATCTTCAGTTCCGACTTTTAAAACAGAAAAATTGTGGAATTTTTCTGTTTTGATACCCCCCTGCACATTCATTTTTTTATGATTTCGAAAATTTGCGTCCAATTTTTTTCCGGAATTTTAGCGCTCATCTCTTCTATTACCTTTCCGGAAAGCAGAGAGCCAATTTCGCCACATTTGGCCAAATTGTATTTTTTTATCAAGCCATAAAGGAAACCTGCCGCATAAGCATCGCCGGCACCTGTGGTGTCTATGGGAGATGCTTCAATAGGTTTTATAGCTATTTGCTCATCTCCGCTTTTAATTAACGAGCCATTTTTTCCGATTTTGACAACGGAAATTTCTGTTTCTTTGGCCAATTCCTGTAAAGCCTCTTCAGGTTCTTTTCCTGTGTAAGCTTTAGCCTCTTCTTCGTTGGCAAATACAATGTCTACGCTTTTATTCAGGAAATTTCTTAAAAACTCAAGATTGTCTTCTACCACATTGTAGCTTGCCAGGTCAAGTGAGATTTTGATGTTATTATCATGGGCCATTTCTGCTACTTTTCGGAGCAAATCATGGTTTTGAACCAAATAACCTTCTACGTGGAGATATTTGTACCCCTTGAACATGTCACTTTTTAAGTCTTCGGCCTGCAGGTCGATGGCTGCGCCCAGATAGGTTGCAAAGGTACGCTCCGAATCCAGGGAAACCAGTGCAAGTGCTCTGCCGCTCGGGGTTGTGCATTTTAACAGGTGCGGTGAAATTTTACTTTTCATCAGGTCGTCGAAGAAAAATTTTCCAAGATCGTCTTCTCCGACCTTTCCAATAAAACCTGTTTCTACGCCTAAACGGGCAAGTCCGTGAATGGTATTGGCTGCTGAACCTCCACTTGCCTGGTACTTTCTCATTTTTTCGCTGGCTTTGTCCAATTGGTCGGCTCGAACATCATCAACCAGTTGCATGCTACCTTTGGGTAGTTGTTGCTCATTGAGAAAATCGTCGTTCTCCAGCCTGGTCATGATATCTACAAGTGCATTGCCTATACCCAATACTTTTTCCATATCGAATTATGTTTTATTAGCTTTTCGTTTTAGCATATTTAAAATGAGCAAAATAGAATAAACCACACTTCACATTTTGCCCCGTATAATTTGTTTTAAAAAACAAACCCGAAGTAAATTGAATGCTCCGGGTTTGTTTATGGCTAAAACCGATTATAGTTTGAATGCTTTTTTAATTTTGTCTACATAGTCGAGCTTTTCCCAGGTAAATGTTTCTACCTCTTTTTTCTGTCCATTGACGTAAACAACTTTTTTTCCTGGTGTTCTGCCCATATGCCCGTATGCGGCAGTTTCCCCGAAAATTGGATTTTGCAGTCCAAAACGTTTAACAATGCCGTGTGGGCGCAGGTCGAAGATGGCATCAATTTTTTTAGAAATTTCTTCGTCAGACACTTTTACTTTTGGATTAGTTGTTCTGACGTATAGACCAACCGGATCGGCTACACCAATGGCATAGGCCAATTGTACTTCAACCTCATCGGCAACGCCGGCTGCTACCATATTTTTGGCGATATGGCGTGCTGCGTAAGCGGCAGAACGGTCTACTTTCGATGAGTCTTTCCCTGAGAAGGCACCGCCACCGTGGGCTCCACGTCCACCATAAGTGTCAACAATGATTTTGCGACCAGTAAGTCCCGTATCTCCGTGAGGGCCACCAATAACAAATTTTCCGGTTGGGTTAACCAACAAGCGGTAATCTGTGTCAAAATATTTTTGCACACTTTCCGGATATGTTTCTTTCACGCGTGGAAGCAGAATATTCTTAATGTCGGTTTCAATCTTACCAAGCATCTCTTTATCAGCTTTATCCTGCGATTTTGTGGTACCATCGACAGCCTTAATAAAATCGTCGTGTTGGGTTGATACAACAATGGTATCAATGCCCAAAGGAGTGCCGTCATCATCATATTGGAATGTTACCTGCGATTTTGAGTCAGGACGCAGATAAGGCATTTCGCCATCTACTTTTCTGATTTTAGCCAATTCTTGTAAAATACGGTGAGCTATATCGACCGGTAGCGGCATATAGTTTTCGGTTTGGGTGGTTGCAAATCCGAACATCATACCCTGATCGCCGGCACCTTGTTCTTCTTCTTTTTCGCGCTCTACACCCTGATTAATATCTGGTGATTGCTCGTGAATTGATGATAATGTACCGCATGAATCGGCGTCGAAACGATACTCTGCTTTGGTATAACCAATGCGACGAATTACATCGCGTGCAATTTCCTGCACATCGACATAAGCATTGGTTTTAATTTCACCGCCTACAACACAAAGTCCGGTTGTTACAAGGGTTTCTGCTGCACATTTTGAGGTGGGATCTTGAATTAAAAGTTCATCGAGTACAGCGTCTGATATTTGATCGGCTACCTTATCCGGGTGCCCTTCTGAAACTGATTCTGATGTGAATAAGTACGACATGTTTATTCTGTTTTTTTACTGTGTTTGAAAATAATAACGCCCGGACAGGTTAATGTCCGGGCATTGAAATATTAATATCTGTAATGTTCTGGCTTATACGGCCCATTTTTAGGAACACCAATGTAATCTGCCTGCTCATCAGACAATTCTGTCAGGTCAACATTCAAATGTTTCAGGTGTGCTCTTGCAACCTCTTCGTCGAGTTCTTTGGGCAGACGATATACTTTATTTTCGCGTTTGTTCTGCCACAGGTCAATTTGCGCCAGCACCTGATTGGCAAATGAATTACTCATAACAAATGAAGCGTGGCCAGTTGCGCAACCGAGGTTTACAAGGCGGCCTTGTGCAAGCATGATAATTGAGTGCCCTTCTTTGCTGAATTTGTATTCATCAACCTGGGGTTTGATATTTTCACGTTCTACGTCTTTCTCTACTTCGAGCTTTTCAACTTCAATTTCGTTATCGAAGTGCCCGATATTGCTTACTATGGCTTTGTCTTTCATGCGACGCATATGCTCTACGGTAATTACGCCTTTATTTCCTGTTGCTGTTACAAAGATGTCGCCTTTTCCGGCCATTTCTTCCATGGTTTTTACTTCATAACCTTCCATTGCGGCCTGGAGAGCACAAATTGGGTCTGATTCTGTTATCGTTACTTTGGCACCAAAAGCAGCGAGGCCTTGTGCACAACCTTTGCCAACACCACCAAAACCTGCAACTACAGCGGTTTTACCGGCAATCATAACATCGGTAGCACGTTTAATGCCATCGATAAGTGATTCGCGGTTTCCGTAGTTATTGTCGAATTTTGATTTTGTAACAGAGTCGTTGACATTAATGGTTGGGAATAGAAGCGTACCTTCTTTTTCGCGTTGATATAGCCTGTGAACGCCGGTTGTGGTTTCTTCTGATGCTCCCCGGAGTTCTTTTATTGTACGGTGCCATTTGTCTTTGTCGCTGTCAAGTATTGATTTCAGTCGTTTTATGAGTGCTTGCTCATCCCATGCTGTGGCTTCACGATCAAGCAGTTTTGGGTCGTTTTCGACTTCGTAGCCATGGGTTACCATTAATGTGGCATCTCCCCCATCGTCTACAATAATTGTGGGTCCTTTTCCGCCGGGGAACGATAGTGCTTGTGCTGTACACCACCAGTATTCTTCGAGTGTTTCCCCTTTCCATGCAAATACGGGAACTCCGGTTTTTGCGATTGCAGCGGCTGCTTCGTCCTGGGTAGAATAAATGTTGCAACTTGCCCAGCGTACATCGGCTCCCAGTTCTATCAATGTTTCAATGAGCACTGCAGTTTGAGTTGTCATGTGCAGCGACCCCATAATGCGTGCGCCTTTCAGGGGTTTTTCTTTTCCATATTTCTTACGTAATTCAATCATGCCCGGCATTTCGTGCTCTGCCAGTTCAATATCTTTTCGTCCTAAATCTGCGAGTTTTATGTCTTTCACTTTGTACTCCAGACGCTCATCAATTTTGTCTAAGTAGCTCATTTGTTAATTTTAATTTTAATTAATTATTTATTTGTTCATTTTAGTGCGTGTATGAGAGGAATTATTCATTTTTGAAATGAAAGATACCCCATGTGAGGTTGCCTTCTTTACCACCTTTTACCCAGTGGCGCAATCCTTTTTTCATGTTTTCTATGTATTCTGTCGACACATAACCGTCTAGCTTATCCTCATTGGCTTCTGTGTCGCTAAGTACTTTGGCATAATGGTTTGATAAATTTCCGGCCATTTCTTCGAATGTTTGTTCGGTGAGTCCTGCTGCTTTGCAGGTTTCACGGTAAAAGGCTGGAGAACCTAATGACGATAATTTGATGCGGTCATAAACAGGTTCAAGTACTGATTCATCGCAGTTATCGGTTTGCATTGGATCGGTAAAAATGAGATCGCCATTGGGTTTAAGCACCCTGGCAGCTTCGTTGATTACTTTTACGCGGTTATCGCTGTGCAGAATGGCATCTTCAGACCACACAATATCAAATGTGTTATCGTCGTAAGGTATATCGTCAAAACTACCATCAATGATGTCAATTAGGTGATCCAGGCCTTGTTCTTGATTCATCTTGCGACCGCGTTGGTTTTCTGTTTCGCTCAGATTTAACACAACTACCTTGCATCCGTATTTTTTGGCCAAATGGCGCGCAACACCGCCAAAGCCGCCACCAAGGTCGATTACTTTAGTGTTTTCGTCGATTTTTTCGGCATAGCTTGCCATGCGATCAATTGTGCGGCGGCTGGCTTTGTAAATATCTTCATCTTCGCTATCGTAAATGCCTAAATGCAGGTCTTCGCCTCCCCAGATTCTGTAGTAGAAGTTATCTGCATCACTACTATTGTAATATTTACGGGCAATTTCTACTTCTTCAGAATACTTCTTAGTCATAAAAAACCTCCTGTTTTATAATTCAATTTTAATATTCAAATAATCCCTCGCGATATGCATTCATATACTTTTCGCAAAATGGATCGCGGCCAAGCAGTGTTTCAGTGGCGATAATATTGGCCATCATTTTTTTATCCATTGGGTTCATAATTGCAGAATCGAGGCCTTTGGTAATGGCCATTGTCATGAATGTTTGATTGGCCAGTTTTCTTTTGGGAATTCCATAAGAAACATTTGACAATCCACAGATGGTGTGAACGCCTTTAAATTCTTCATTGAGGGCTTCAATTGTATTCAAAAACTCTATACCAAATTTATCACCTGTGCCAATGGGTTGCACCAATGGGTCGACATAGATATTATCAAGCGCAATACCTTTTTGTGTAAGTCCATTGATGAGTTTACCGGCAATTTTCATGCGGTCGTCTTTGGTATAAGGCATACCTTCGTCGCTCATACAAAGGGCTATAACCTTCATATCGGTACCTTCAAGCATGGGCAGCATTTTCTCCCAACGGTCTTTTTCCAATGAAATGGAATTGAGCATGGGCATTCCTTTGTGTACTTTTACTGCTTCTTCAAGTACTTCAGGGTCGGGTGTATCGATACAGCAGGGTATTTCTACATTTTCCTGCACGGTTTTGATCAGCCATTTAACGTAATCAGCTTCTCCTCCTACAAAAATTCCTGCATTGACATCGATAAAATCAGCGCCGTTTGCTGCTTGTTCTTTAGCAACGCGTGCAATTTCATCGTAATTTTTTTCTTTAATCTCATTGCGGATTTTTTTGCGACTTGCATTTATTAATTCTCCTACAATTTGCATTTTGTATTCCTCCTATTTTAAGAATTGATTTTGTTTTACTTTTTGGTAGGGCTCGATGTACACAAAGTCATCTTTTTGATATGGCCCTTCTAATATCTTTTTGAAATATTGATCAGATCCCTGATACTCTTTAAATTTTTTACCAAAATACTCTGCGTTTGCTTTTGCTCTTTTCCTGTATTCTTTTACTGCGCCGGTATCGGTATTGATAAAACTTATTTGCTCATAATTTTTAATTTCATACTGCATAGCCTCTTCTGCCATTTCTCGTCCAACGCGCTCGCTGTATTCATTTTCAATTAACCCAAGCGGGTCTTTTTCATTTTCGATCCAACTTTGTGTAAGATGATAGGTACCCGGATGATTTTTAAATATCTCGTGATATTTTTTACGGCTCCCAAGATACAGGGCAATGCAATCATGTATCTTCGGAATATACAATCCTTGTGCAGGAGCTTCCACTCCGACAATGCCGTTGGAGCACAAACCATATCCCAGAATAACGTCTTCCACATTAGATGGTATGGTTTTGATAGCTTCCTGAATTGCAATTGCCATTTTTTGCGGTGTACGATGCAGGTTTTGCGGGAGGTAGAATAATTTTACTTCCTGCTTATTGCAACGTTTATCAAGTTCGGGCTGTATGCTCCCACATGCGATGATTGCTTTCATGTCATACTGTTTTATTGAATGCTATTTTTGCTCTTCATCAATTCCGGCAATTTCCGATATTTTTGGGTTACCCGTAGCTCTTGCCAGGTAGCGCGTTAAAGAACCTTCTGTTTTGCGCTCTGTTTCTATAAACGGATCGCTGGCGCCAGCTTTAATTGCGGCTTCGCGAGCCAGTATTTTTGATTTTACTTCGGCATATTCACAAGCATCATGATACTGTTCAAAGTTTTTTGTTTTGCCTTCGTGTTTTACTACATAGCTATACTGTGCCTGGTTTTCGCGGATGAATACCAGGGCTTCACGCATTTCGGTAATCGAACCTGATACAGCACCCACAGCATTGGCCACAGCAGCATATTCAGGCAGCACCAGTTGGGTGTTTACAAGACGCGCGGCCTTTTTTAAAAAATACTGCGCTGGTGCACCGGTGCCAATAATGGGATAACGGCTATCTGCATTAATAGATAAAAAGCTATTGTCGCTGTATAGAATTTCGTTTAGCATCCATTTCCCCCATTCACCATCGATGCTGGCCGGCATTTTTGAGGGATTGGTGTGCTGACAGGCTAAAAATATGATGATTTCCTCAAGAATAATGTCGACTATTTTATTCATGACATTGTCGACCAACGTTTTTCTGTTAATTCCCTGAACCTTGCAAAGATACTCGGTAGCAGCTTTGGCTGCACCGGCGTTCCACAGATCAATGGCTCCTTCGGTGTGTAACAGGTCGGTTGGATTAAGGGTGGCACATTCAATTTTACCCTGCTGAATTAAATCGTGCAATTTAAGATGGGTTGGGTGATATACGCCTACTTTTTTCATCAGATCAGATAAGCGATGAGGTTCTTTTATCAGGTCAACCGCTTTCTTTTGTTTGTCGTTGAGCTGGTTGAATTCATCTTGTTCAAGCGGGTTATGCAAATACCAGTATTCAATATTGAGTGGGTTTTGCGTAATATTGCTCTCTTTGCTAAGTTGATTTAATTCATCTGCCACATGTGGATGGTACGCTGCCATTTGCGATAGTGCTCTCACTCGCTCCGGACCAATTTTTATTTCGTTTTTGGCGTCGAAAGCTATCCGGCTGTCGCATCCTACGCTAATTGTGCGTATTTTAGCTGCTTCAACAGCTGTTTCGGTTTCGCCAACTTTGGCACCTGATTCAGAAACAACGACCTTTGAATTTTTGACCATGGCCATATCTGTAGTTGTGCTGCCAATGTCGACGACGAGGGAACTACCCTCTTGCGACAAAAATCTGCCCCCAATAGCGCTGGCTGCCGGCCCTGAAAGCACGGTCTCTACTGGTTTTTGAATGGCCTCGGTGTAGGGCATCAATGTGCCATCGCCTCGCACAATCATCAGGGGAGCATCTATACCCAGGTTTTTTACTGAAGTTTGCACTGCCTGAATAAAATCTTGCATAACAGCCACAAGCGATGCATTAATTGAGGCCGTAGCTGCCCGCTTAATAGAGTCTAACTTTGATGATAACTGATGTGCCATTACAACAGGCAAGTCTGAATATTGCTGTATAATTTCAAAAGCAGCTTCTTCATGTTCAGAGTTTAACGGACTAAAATAACTTGAAATGGCAATGGCATCTACTTTATCTTTCACATCTGTAAGCCATTGCTTAACAGCTTCTGTGTCGAGTGGCCGGCGTTCGGCTCCTTGCGCATTGTGTCCACCGTTACAAAAATTTATTTCGTCTGTAGAAAGTTTGTCTCGTAATCCATAACTTTCAACCAATTCCTGATCGTACCCGATGAGCAACAGCCCAACTTTACGCGCTTTACCTTCAGCAATAGAGTTGGTAGCCAAAGTACTTGATATTCCGACCAGTTTGATTTTGTAACCGGGCTTAATATCGAGTTTCTTAAGCACCTTAATGACTCCTTGCTTGAGATCTTTGCGTGTAGTCAGCGATTTAGCTGCCGAAACCACTTTACGGGAGCCATAGTGTAATAATACTCCGTCGGTAAATGTACCTCCTGTATCAATTCCTATAACGTAGCGATTCATTAATGATTTTTTTCGAATGGTTCAACCTGCATTTTTTTGTGATAATTCAACAGGCGCATGTACCATTCTGATTATGGGATTTTTATGAGGGCTGTCTAAAAAGCTTTAAAAACGTCGTTTCTAACGAAATCTAAACTTCCATAGACGATACATATCTTTTTAGACAGCCTCATTGCACAATTATGAGATATAGAAAAGCGCTATGTAATTTACTTAACGCCTTCTTCTTTTACGCGTTCTTCAGCCTCTTGCAAAATTTTCTCAATTTCGGCATCGGCTTTTTCAGGTACTTTATTTCGCGGCCCTTCGTGGTTTTTGATCAGGTCACGCGTTTTATCCTGCACGCGCTCTTTCATAGTTTTTTCACCTTCTTGCTGCCATGTTTCGTAGCTGTTACGATCCATAACTGTGGGCATCCAGTAATCCCGGAAGTGTTCCATTGTGTGGTCTTCGTATAAATAATGACCACCCGGACCAACATTGGCAATTTGTTCAACTGCCAGTGTATCTTCATTTACTTCTACACCCCCTTCAACCACTCTGGCCATAGCAATAATTTCGTCGGCCATTACAGTCTGGAATATATCACCGGTCAATCCTGATTCGGTGTAGCCATTATCGTGTACAAAGTTGGCACCGCTCATCATTGCGGCATTAATTGAGAGACTTGCTTCCATAGCCGATTGCATGTCCATTTTCTTGGTATCGGTACAACCTGATGTTGAGTACATTGGTAAACCACAATAGTGCACAACCTCTGTATGTGCAGCGCTCAGAAGGCTTAGCTCCGGTGCGCCATAAGAATAAATGGAACGGCGCATATCAAGAATGGATTGCACGCCTCCAATAATTACGCATGTGCCCGGATTGATTAATTGGGATGCAATAACACCTACCATTGATTCTGAGAGGGCTACAACAAGCTGACCTGCGTGTGAAGCCGGTACAGTGCCGCCACCAATAGCACAAGGGCTATAAACCTGTGGTATGCGATGCTCTGCGCAGTACATACATTTATCTATTGCGTGGTAATCACTCACAAGCGGAGAAATAGGCTCTCCATAGAAAATAAAGTTCGGACGTTTTTTAAATTCATCTTCACTTCCCGCCATGGCAATGGCCATTTTGTGTTGTTCGTGTACACCGTCTTTGCCGAAAGCCCAACTCATGATTGGCGTTGTGGTATTACGTATCATATCGGCAAATTCGTATACATCGGCCAGGCCGTTTGTAACGTCGCTAATTGAGCCGAGTGATTGCACATATCCCATATTGGGTAGTGCATCGCACACACGTGCTACGAGCGAGGCATCTTTACGCATGTATTTTCTGCGCTCAAGTGTTTCGGTATCAATAAAGTTGGGAGGTGTGGGACCGGGACCAAAGTAGCTGCGTTTTTCTTCGATGGTAATTTTTTTTGACTCATCTCCATCCCATGCAAATACTTCGGTTACCGATGGTGCTGTTGAGAGTGCTTGCTTTATCAATTCCGGAGGAAAAAACACTCGTAAGCCATCGACTTTACATCCGGCTTTTTTGAATAATTCCCTTGCTCCTTCATGATGCACATTAGCACCGGTATATTGTAGTGTTCGCATCATCCCGTTGTAAATTCGCTCTTTCTGGTCTTCAGAAAGAATCTCGAAAGAGGGACTTTGCTGAACTGTATAATTTGTTCTATTACTCATATACTAAATATTTTTTGATGATTCTATAGCGTTGAATCAATTATGCATGTCGCTTATCGGCGTCACTTATAATTTTATGCAATTCTTTTTTGAGCTTTTCGTCAATCGGTTCCGGCTCATGGTTTTCAAGCAACTCATCGGTGCGCTCTTTTACACGATCGCCCATGGTTTTAGAACCGTCTTTTTGCCAGGTTTCATAATCTGACCGGTCTTGCAGTTTAGGCAGGAACCATTCTTTCCAATGGTCAAAAGTATGGTCGGTAGTTACATACTCTCCTCCGGGCCCTTGTTTTTCAATAAGGTCAAGAGCAAGATGGTCATCATCTGTATTGATTCCTTTTCCAAATTGTTTTACCATGCCAATCATCTCGTCATTCAACACAAGGCTTTCCAATGAAGCATTGGTTCCATGGTCGATATACCCAACGTCGTGTACCAGATTTGCGCCGGAAAGTTGAGCATAAAACAGGTTCATCATTTGTTCGGATGCTGCTTGTTCATCCAAAATTTTGGAATCTGAGCATCCACCAGTAGAGAACATCAGCAGGTTGAGCCATTTTGATATATCAGTATTGGCTGCCGACGCAAGTGAGAGTTCAGGTGCGCCATAAGAGTAAGTCGATTTTTTCATATCGAGCAGTGTGGTTACCCCGCCCATAATGAGTGGCATCCCCGGGCTTTTTAAGTGGCAGAGGACGCTTGCCAGCAGTGTTTCGGCCAACGATTGAACGAGCATTCCTGCGATGGTTGCAGGTGCGGTTGCGCAAGAGCTGGGACATGGTGTATACATGGCCGGGATTTTTTTCTCTGCTGCAAAAAGCAATTTTTCTACTGCTGTAGAGTCGTTTTTTAGTGGTGAAATAGGTTCAATGTAGGCCACAAACATTGGGTTTAAACGGAATTCTTCTTCTCCGCCCTGCAATAGGCAACCCATTTTCCAAAGGTCTTCCAGGCCTTCGCCGTCGACGCTTGTTACTACCATTGGTTTGGTGCAATTGTCGAGCATGGCCATAAACTGATGGCGGTCGTATGTTTGCGGATTAGGTGCATCGCCAACAATACCGTGCGACATGAAAAAGTCGTAGTTGGGCAGAGCATCCACAATTTTTGCTGCATTATTTACATCCTGGTAAGTAGTCCGCCTTCTTTCACCTGTTTTACGATCGTAGGTAAAAGGCAGGTCGGAACCTGTGCCGTATGTAACATTATCTTTCTGAAGGTGAAGTGCGCGTTTACCGTTACGTCCTTTTAGTGTAATTTTTCGCGGATAAAAGTTCAATGCCTCCTGCACCATTGATGCCGGAATTCTGACATTATTTCCGCGAACTACAGCATTGCTGTTTTTGAAAAGCTCAATAGCCTCATCGTGATAAATGTTTCCACCGGTACGCTCAAGTACTTCTAGTGCGGCAAAATAGATTTGTTCTATTTGGTCTTCTGAAAGTACCCTGAACCGGGTTGATTTATTCACTGCATGATTCATTTTCATAAAAAAATCCTCTTTTTTAATGTGTTGTCCGGTCGACTCAATCGGGGTTTATAGAAACGTTATTACGTATCGGATAAACCCCGATAGTTCCGGACAAAACCTATATTTTTGGTGAAATATAATGCGTTTGAATTTTATTCCATCGATATCAAACAAGTACCGATACCAAAGGAATAAATGTTGTTTTATTTCTGACTGTCGAGGTATTTACTGGTAATATCAACAGCGCTTCCTGCATTAGGAGCATAAAGATCTGCTCCAATTTCTTCGGCATATTCTTTGGTAACTGGTGCTCCACCGATGATTACTGCAACTTCATCGCGAATACCGGCTTCTTTCAGCGAGTTGATTACTTCGCCCATGCGTGGCATAGTGGTAGTTAACAAGGCAGACATACCAAGTACACTGGGTTTGTGTTCTTTTACAGCTTCAACAAAAGCTTCATTGGGTTGGTCAATTCCAATATTGATTACTTTGTAGCCGGCACCTTCGAACATCATTCCTGCAAGGTCTTTCCCAATATCATGAAGGTCGCCTGCTACTGTACCAATTACCAATTTGCCGGCATTGCCCATATCCGCCTCTGAAAGGTGCGGACGAATTATTTCCATAGCTCCGCTCATACCTTTTGCACATCGAAGTACTTCAGGCATAAACATATCACCATCTTTCCAATTTTGTCCAACAGTGTCCATACCGGGAAGCAAACCCTGATTTAAAATATCAGCCGCGTTTGTTCCGCTATTTACTGCTTCTTCTGTTTGTTTTTTTAGTTCATCTACTTTTCCAGCTACTAAAATTTCTGAAATTTTACTTAAATCCATACTCATAAATTCCTTTTTTTAGTTTGTTTATTTTATAATATGTTCTGTGCGATATAATTTCAGCTATACGCTCATCCAAGCAGGCAAACTGCCTGAATATAAATAACTGTTTTTGAATTTAATAGATCGAATATTGTTGTTTGTTTGTTTGTTTGTTTTGAGCTTGAATCCATATAAAAAGTTCGATGCTATTCTTTATGTATATTTTATAATTTACTGATTTTCTTTATTTTATATAATGTGCATCTCAATTCTGTGCAAAGATGTATAAATAAATAGTTAAACACAAAATTACCTTGTAGTATTTCTGATAATTTTTCAAGATTTTTTTCCAAATATCGCCGCATAGGTAGTATTAAGAACAGAATCGAACAGTTCAATAAAAAAATAAACAGAAGGTTTGCCGTATCTTTATTTTTTTCAAAATATTCCCACAGAATAAAACTTGCCTTTTACAGATATTAAATGCTTGCATTATTCTTATTTTCAAACAATTCCACGACTTTAAGAAAAGCCTGCCTACCGTTGGTCGAAACAATAACTAATTAATATTCAATCAAATTAGTTTATCGCAACCCAGTTTTTTTTTACACTTTGAGTATATTTGATTCTGTAGAATTTTTATTTGTGGAATATAATTCTCTATATTTGCATCGTGATTTTGGTGAAGCACACATCCTTTCGGATTGTGCTTTTAAAAGGGAATTCGGTGAAAAACCGAAGCAGTTCCCGCTACTGTAAGTTCTGTAGGTCTTAACCACCTTTGCCACTGTCCTTTAAGATCGGATGGGAAGGCGCAAGACCAAAAAAGCCAAGCTTTTCAGAACGAGCCAGGAGACCTGCCAATGTACACACAGATTCATAGCTTGCGGGTAAAAAGCTGTGATGGGAAAGTTAGTATAATCTTTTCTTTTAAATTTTACCCAACCATTTTTTAGCTGACGTATTGACTGCCAGGTGTTGTCGGTAGCGTCTGTTTTATAAGTATTGCAAGTTTGTTTGTTTGTTTATATTAGTAGTAAAAAGCCACGTGGAACATGTAGAAAATCCATACTTATAATTCCTGTCAGCGTGGCTTTTTACACTATTTTGTGCGTATAAAAACGATAAAGAATGAAGCCTTAAAGCTATGGTTAAAATATGTCCACATTGCGGGGATGAGTTTCGTTGCAAAACTGAATCTATACTGGAATGCGATTGCATGACTGTGTCGCTTAACAATATTGCCAAAAGAAAGATTGCCAGTCGATATTCGGAGTGCTTGTGCGTAAACTGTCTGCGCAAATTTAACCGGAAATATTCTTAGGTTCTGTGCAATTATTCTTTATTTATGAATATTTTTTATCGCCCTACCCGCATGATTAACAAGCACAATAGGCATATTTAAGCGCCCTTTGGAGCAAAGCTTTCTTCGATTGTCTCAATAATTATCATGTTTTTTTGCATTTATATATTAAGTTTGCACAGAAATTAATTTTCGTACAGCGAAAAGTTGATATACTTTTGGAATTTTAAAATATTATTGTTTATCAGCATTTTATACCTATCAATTATCACTTACCCTACTAATAAAGTCGCGTTTCACAATCAATTATAAGTATGATAATGATAGTTTAGTTGTGTGCAACTGATTATAAATTTATAAAAAACGATAATAACATAGAATGCAAATTCACGAAGATATTAAAAAACGGATTCTTGTTTTGGATGGGGCCCTTGGTACAATGCTTCAAAGGCAAGGCTTATCAGAAGCGGACTTCAGAGGCGAGGAATATGCTCATCATCAGGTTAATATTACCGGGGTTAATGAGGTATTGAACGTTTCAAAACCCGCGATTGTAAAAAACATTCATCGGAATTACCTTGAAGCCGGAGCTGATATTATTACGACCAATACCTTCAACGCAAATTTATATGCCCTGGAGCCGTATCAATTAGATGCAGAGGTTTATCGTTTGAATTATGAAGGGGCCAAAATTGCAAAAGAAGCCGTAAGTGAATTCTCAAAATCTAATAATGCCAAACAAATCTATGTTGCCGGCACGCTTGGACCCACTAAGAAAGCTGCCTCAATTGCCCCCGATATTAATTCTCCTGAAAAACGAGATGTAAATTTTCATGACCTTTCTAACGCTTACCGACAACAAGCCATTGGACTTATTGATGGTGGCGTAGATCTGTTAATGATTGAAACTGTAATTGACACACTCAATGCAAAAGCTGCCATTCTTGCAATTCACGAAATATTCAGGGAAAAGCACATCGAATTGCCCATAATGGTATCCGGCTCAATTGATGAAAGCGGACACAACCTCTCTGGACAAACCGTAGAGGCCTTTTTTAATGCATTACAGCCTTTCAATTTATTCTCAATTGGGCTGAACTGCTCTTTTGGAGCCGATAAAATGACTCCTTACCTTAATCGTTTAGCGATTAAATCAACTATAAACGTTAGCGCCCACCCCAATGCCGGACTTCCCAACGAATTTGGGGAGTATGAACAATCGGCGCGAGCCATGGCCGAACAAATCGACGAATATTTGGAAAACGGATGGGTTAATATTGTTGGAGGATGCTGTGGTACAACGCCAGCACATGTAAAAGCGCTCAAGGAAGCTGTAAAACAGTACAATCCGCGCACAATAATGCCACACAGCCGAACTACGCGTTTGAGTGGTTTGCAATCGTTAGGCGTTAAAGAATCAACTCGTACAATTAAAATCGGAGAGCGCACAACGGTTTCCGGTTCGCAAATTTTCAAGAAACACATCACCGAAAATGACTTTGACCGGGCAATGGCTATTGCGCGCCAGCAAATTGAGGCTGGAGCTGACATGATCAACATCAGCCTCGATGATGGTATGATTGATGCCAAAAAACTTATACCGGTATTTATAAAACTTCTGGCATCAGAACCGGATATTGCTGCTGTGCCATTTATGATTGATTCTTCTGAATTTGAGGTAATTGAGTCAGCTTTGCCATTTATTCAAGGTAAACCTATTGTAAATTCCCTGAGTTTACAAAATGGTGTTGACTACTTTAAAGAGCGTGCAATTCGACTGCGCCGGTTTGGCGTTAATATTGTTGCCATGGCCGCCGATGAACAAGGGCAGGCCGATTCGTATGAGCGAAAAATAGAGATTTGTCAGCGCATTTATGATATTTGGACTCGTGAGCTAAACTTCCCCCCCGAAGATCTGATCTTTGATCCCATTGTATTGGCTATAGGTACAGGTACTGATGGAAATAATAATTATGCCAAAGATTTTATCAGAGCGGTGCAATGGATCAAACAAAACTTGCCATACAGCAAAGTAATAGGCGGCATTTCAAACGTTTCTTTCGGTTTTCGAGGAAACGCATACTTGCAGGAGGCCATCAATTCTGTGTTTTTATCACATGCTCAAATGGCAGGCTTAGATTTTGCTATTGTGAATCCCGGCAGAATTCGTAATATAGATGATATTCCGGTTCGATTAGCAAAAGCCATTGAAGATGTAATATTTGATCAGCGTAAAAATGCAACAGATCGTTTGATTGAAATTTCGCACAAATATACTGATCAACCCAAAAGAGAAAAAACTACAACCCGCTGGCGAAAGCAATCACCACATAAAAGAGTACGTTATGCGGTTGAAAATGGAATTGACACCTATATTAATGAAGATATACAGGCACTTTCGCAAGAAAAACAAAATCCGGTTGAAATTATAGAAGGCCCCTTACTGGAAGCCTTAACCCAGGTCGGCAAAGGCTTTGAAGAGGGAAAAGTATATCTGCCCCAGGTCATAAAAAGTGCGCGGGTAATGAATATGGCTGTTGAGGCGCTAAAACCACAAATAAACCGCAGTCAGGGCAGCACAGCAGGAAACCACACCGGACGAATATTGCTGGCCACTGTAGCAGGCGATGTGCATGATATTGGAAAAAACATCCTTTCCCTTGTATTATCTTCCAACATGTTTGAAGTTATTGATCTGGGTGTGATGGTAGAAAAAGAAGCTATTTTACACGCTGTAGCAGAAAAGAAACCCGATATAATTGCTTTGAGTGGATTAATTACACCCTCGTTAAACAAAATGACGGAGGTGCTTCAGGCGTTAGACGATGCCCACATAAAAACACCTGTAATGGTAGGCGGCGCAACCACTTCCAAATTACATACTGCCATAAAAATGGCCCCACACTATTTAGGCCTGGTTATGCAGTGTAATGATGCGTCAAAAAGTGCTTCAAGCGCTATAAAATTGGTAAGTGACGAAGTTGAGCATTTCATAAATGCTGAACAGGCAGATCAGAAAAAAATACGAGATAACTACCTGCGCAGAAAAGCTGCCGGGATGCAAATTTCTTTCACAGATGCCCGCAAGAAACGCTTCCGGTACAACTACCACGAAAAGCAACCGATGAAGCCCAAAATGTTAGGTACAAAAGTTTTTGAACACTTTGACCTGAACTTGCTACGTAAACATATCGACTGGACACCCTTTTTCCATGGCTGGGGTTTAAAAGGTGTATTTCCTTCTATTTTTGAAAAAGACAAGGTGGGAAAAGAGGCCAAACGGGTTTTTGATGAAGCACAAGATATGCTCAACGAAATTATTGATGAGAAACTCCTACAGCCCAGGGGCATAATCGGACTTTACCCGGCCAACGCTGATAAAGATGATATTCTAATTTTTGAAGATGACCGGCGAAGTGATGTATATATGCGCATACCTATGCTGCGACAGCAGTTTATGAAAAACAAACAGGGTGAGGCGCTTTCCCTCACCGATTATTTAGCTCCGGTGGAAGCCGGAATAGAAGATTATTTTGGTGGCTTTGCAGTAACAACCGGCCATGGATCAGAAAAGCAGGTAGAGCGATTCAAGAAAAAAGGCGACAGTTACAATAGCATTATGTTCAGGTTAATATCTGATCGGTTAGTAGAGGCTTTTGCCGAAGTATTGCATCAATGGGTCAGAAAAAAATATTGGGGCTACGAACCCCACGAAGACCTCTCAAAAGAGGAATTAATAAAAGAAAAATACAAGGGTATTAGACCTGCCCCGGGGTATCCGGCTTGTCCAGATCATTCCCTGAAAAAATATCTGTTTGACTTGATGCAGGTCGAAGAAAAAATTGGGATAACACTTACCGAAAGTTTTGCTATGCATCCCGTATCGTCTGTAGCAGGGTTTTACATGGCACATGATGCTTCTAAATATTTCGGTATTGGTAAAATAGGACGCGACCAGGTTGAAGATTATGCCAAAAGAGCCAACATAAAAATAAAAGATG
This sequence comes from Salinivirga sp., assembly GCF_055145285.1. Classification (NCBI taxonomy): domain Bacteria; kingdom Pseudomonadati; phylum Bacteroidota; class Bacteroidia; order Bacteroidales; family Salinivirgaceae; genus Salinivirga; species Salinivirga sp. The sequence goes on from NZ_JBSRDC010000050.1 coordinate 82,545, forward strand.
CCGAAAAGCTATTAAGCTCAGTTCTGGATTATAAAACATAAAGAAAAAAATGAATAAAAAGGAGATAAAATGAAAATCACAGAGATTTTTGAAAAACAAGAAAGAACTTACTCATTCGAATTTTTTCCACCCAAGGATTATTCGACAGCTGTGAAATTTGGAATTAATGCAGGCCAGCTAATGAAACTCGACCCGTCATTTGTAAGCATTACTTACGGAGCAGGCGGAAGCACCCAGGAAAACACTTTCGACCTTGTCGATTTGTTCCACAACGACCTTGGGTTTGTGAGCATGGCGCATTACACGTGCATAAATGCCACGAAAGAAAAAATCGCTTACGACATGCGCACACTTAAAGATATGGGGGTTCAAAATGCAATGCTGCTTCGTGGCGATCCACCAAAAGGCGCAAAAAGTTTCCCGGAAAACCCCGATGGCTTCAATTATGGAAGTGATTTGATACGTTTTGTAAAAGATCAATACGATTTATGCATTGGTGCCGGTGCTTATCCCGAAAAACATGTGGAGGCAAAAAGCAAAGAGGAGGACCTGATTAACCTCAGACTTAAAGTTGATGCAGGAGCTGACTTCCTCGTGACACAGTTTTTCTTCAACAACAAGTTCTATTGGGACTTTATCAACAATACACAACAAAAAGGTATTAATAAACGAATTATTCCGGGGGTGATTCCAATTACGAATTACAAAAGCATTGCTAAATTTGCACAAAAAATTGGCGTGAGCATTCCTGACAATATCAAAAAACGCATTGAGCCCTACATAGATAAACCGGATGACATGTATAAAGCCGGACTTGACCTTGCCATTGAGCAATGTCATGAACTTCTGGATAACGGAGCACCGGGAATCCATTTTTATACTTTGAATAAGTCTCGTGCGGCAATTGATTTATACGAAAACTTATCATCTGATTTTAAAGAGGTGAAGACGAAATTCGAAAAGACTTCCATACCCTACGCACCGCAAAAATAAACATGATAACTCCATTTCTTTAAACCTGCCAAATCAATATTGGCAGGTTTTTTGGATTAACTGAAGAAATTGTGGAATCTATTTATTAAACTTTTTTTTGCGAATGCACACGTGAGGAGACGTGCAGCAGCAAGGGCTTTATCATTCTTTCAATTTTTTTTCGGCCTTGAGAACAAAAGCGACATTGGCTTTATCGGTATCAGTGAGTTTGTCGTTTACATTTTTTGTACGCTTACCCTTTTTTTCGTAGTGATTATAAAAGGCAAACAAATTAAAATAAGCCTGATAAAACTCCGAATTGAAGGCATAATTGTATTTGGCAAAAATGCTGTTCCGCAAAATACCCAAAGCATAAAGATCCAAACCCTCTATGTCTTCCTCTGTTAGTTTATTATTCTTATGCGCCTTATACATAGTCAAATCGAGCTGGGGTATGAATTTGTAGGGAACTAAAACTGATGCACCACTAGCAACCTTCGATGTAATGAAATATGATTGAATAGCATGATTAAAAATTAAAACACCTCTGTGCATAGGAGCAAAAGGAGAAATAATACTCTTTGTCCGCTGCCGGCCCATTGTTAAACCGTTTCCAACCTTATTATAATTAAGATCACGAATAATGTAATTGCTTTTCTCTCGGACCTTGATATATTTTCTATCTGGTGATAAAAAATAAAACTGAGACCATGAAACATCATATTTATTACTAAGGTCAATAATTTCATCTTTTTTTACCAGAAATGTTTTATAAGTCTCATAATAAGCACTTTCTATGCTTACTCCAAAACAAATCAGAAAAGAATTATCTTCAAGGAATATTACTTCTGTAATTTCTGCATTTGGACCAACTTTGTTTCCATTTTTATCTTTAAACCATCGACCATATTTTGTCAAATCGATTTCTTTAATGACTTCAAAATTTTCAGAAGATAAAATTGATAAAATAAATTTATCATCCTCTTCTTTTGTATAAAGTCCTGTATAACTATAATCAATATATATTTCTTCATTCGTAGTTATAAGCGATTGCTTCTTTGGTATAAATTTCATCTTCTTTAAATCATAGAAATAATAGAAATAACTACTATCTTTTTTTAATTTATGATTAAAGAATATTTTATCATCAATCTTAAATGGATTTGTTAAATACAAGCTCGTACTATCCACGTGGCTGCCATTGATGTGAATAAATGAATCCTTACCACTATATACATTACGAGTATATATTTCTATGAAGAGTGAATCAATACCATAAATTTTTGAATATTTATAGTTGCCTTTTTGATAATAAAATAAAGTATCTTTAGGAAGCTGAATTTGAGCTAAAGCATTTATTTGGATTATGCATAATAAAAAAACTAAATATTTCATAATTATCGATTTAAGATATAACCTAAGTATAAATGTGCACTCTTCCCAGATGTTTGCCAAGGAGCAATTTCCACTAAATCGTCACCTCCAACATGAATAACAGTATTAGACTCGCCATCAGGAAAACCTGTAGCAATATGGCCATGCTCTTGCCTCTTTTTCGTAAAATAAACTAAAAAATTATTGGCAACATACTTCCATGCTCCTGAATTTTCACCCTCAATTGCCAGAGTAATAAAATTGTCATTGACTAAAATTTCATCGTGTATATCATTGGCAAGCTTATGACTGCCCCATGGTGCATATTCGTCATTGTCTATATCAGATAGATTATTAGAAAAATCTGGAAAAAGTATTTCAAGGGTTAAATCCGAAGCAAAGACATTACACCAGGTATTGTTATATGCCAGACATAAAATAGATATTTCACCTCCTTCGTTGCCAATATAGCTATCGTCAAACTCTAAAATTAATTTGTCATTAGAAGTGGTGTCCGACATGTTTGAAAGGTTTGTAAGAATACGGTCATATGTATCAGTATATTCCCATGACCAGTCAGATACTTTTTGTGTGGCATCAAATTTACCTGATTCTTCAATATATGTCAATAAGTTATATAAAAAATGATCATGAACCACGACAATAGTATCTGATTCCTCCAGCGATATGGGCCAATTGAACACCTTACTTTGAGTAAATCCACTTATATAACCGGCATCAGTATAAATATATTGATTTGAAAAGAACCAATGTTCGTCTTTATTTTCATCTTTATAAATTGCATTAACGAGTTTCATATTTTCAACTTCGCTAGCATTGGCCGGTTGTAAATCGAAAAAACCAAATCCATAATTACCATGAAACCGGTTTATGCGGTTCTTTTTGTATTTATCATTTTGCACTAAAACCTCGGCCGCTCCTTTCGTGTAATCTGTCCAAACCGGCATAATCGCATTGGCTAAAAACCGGGTTCCGTCATCCACTATATCTTCATTTCCGGAGGGCAAATGCTGTCGAATGAAGTTCATCACTTCGGGGAATAAATGATTTTGTAGAAGCGGGTCACTTATATCCAGTTTTTTGAACTCATATCCATCACCTTCATTCATAAATAAAAACAAAATGTGGTTGCCAACACTGTAATGTTGCTTCCATTGGGTTGTATATGTTTCAGCATTCAATGAAATAGGATTGTTTAACTCCAGTGGGCCAAAAGCTTTGACATCAAAAAAGCTCAGGTGTACTTTTAATGTATCTCCAATAATGCTATAATTACTATCCATAGCCGTCTTCAGTTCATCTGTACGGACCTTCTCCTTTATTGCCAGCAGATCTGCATTATGAGTATCGCTGCTTTTGGTTACATGCATTTTAACTTCCACTACTGAATTTTGAGCGTTTAGCGTTATAAATATCGCATTTATTGCTATAAACATCAATATTTTAAGCTGTTTTTTAATCATTGCTTTCAATTTCTAAAATTTCGTAAATCTTGTTTTTGATTTCTTCTGTATATTGATTTTTAAGGGAATCGGCGGGCAATAGCGGATCAGCATCGGGTAGTGCTTCCAATACATCATTAATAAACAGTTGCCAGGTATTTGGTATTTCTTTTTTTGTATTTAGCTCTGCATATAAATCATCGTAACTAGCAATAGAATCCATTGAAACATCTAAATCATACATTTGAATAAGGGTACTATCCATCTTCCATTCAAGATTTTCTGTTTTTGTCGAATTCTGGGACATGCCAGGCTCATAAAGGCTTGATGCATGATTAAATACAACAGGGTCGAATTGTTCGGGAATTGGTTCCAATGTTTCCGAAAGACTATCAAATTTATTCCTGAAAACCAACATACTATCACAAAAAGTTTCTATAGCAGTTGTCAAATCAAATTGAACTTTTTTCAGGCAAACTGTTTTCTCAACATTGGATGCCAACAATCTAAATTGTTTGCCAATTACTGTGATACTATCGTCTTGCCCAAAATATAATGAATCAGGCGTAATGGAGAGCACAGGCATTTTATCAGGTTCTTCAACTTTGTGTATCCACTTAATATCTTCTTCCACGAACTCACCTTCTTCATAAGTGCCTGCATGGAGTTCAATGCTTTGGTTTAGTTCAGGTAAAAAATGCAAATTCCGATTATCTCCCAACAATTGTTCGTTGTAATAGATACCTTCCATGCGTATCTCCCCCTCCTCCACATCTTCAAAGATATGCCAGCCGCCTTCAGGATTATGTATAAAATCCCATTGGTATTTCCAAAGCTCGGTGCCGGTTGAATAGTCCATAAGGTTCTCTGTATCGCCTTCTGGCAAAGTAAAGGAATTTTCTTCGGAAAACGTGTGGCGGAGGTTGAAAACTCCGTGGCCTAATTCATGCGCCACATCGCGGGTGGTGGCTTCGGCGGTTACAAAGCCGTAGCGCGATTTGATGGGCATATAGCCGCGTACATCGCCGCCTTCGGTGATGCCGGGAATCACGAACAGGTAGGCCTGGCCCTGCTGCACAGGATCGTACTGCATGCTGGCCAAAAACGATTCCCACACGGCGCGCATCTCGTTGCTGTAGTCGGTGTTGGGGCGCTCTATGAGGCCGTCGCCGTTTTCGTCCCAGTAGTTGATGTCCAACGCGGGCAGGTATTCCACATCCCAGCTTACCACGGCCTATTTCCCCGCTCCACCTCCATAATTAATTCAACGCGTTTTTTGTCTTGTGGGGAAATTACCACCTGGTCGTTGCTGAGTTCATAAAACTGGTTCCGTTCCACCATTTCATGGCAAATCCGCACGATCGGGTTAAAGATAAAACTCGTCTATTGTATTGGTTTTAATTAGGCAGATAATTATACTTGCTATTTTTTATTTTTAGCTTCTTTATATATTTATCACCCTCATTTCCTGATATAGTAGAATACATACAACTTTTTTCTTCAAGGGAGATTTTTTTTAGTTTTTTTAAAATTGTTGAGCTAGGTCCGCTTGCTACTCTGGGCTTATAATGCTCTAAACACTCTCCTTTCAGATTTAAATATGTATGGATATCTTCACGAGCATTAACACTATTAACCCCAAAACTACCAACAAAACTTACTCTTCTATAAAACACTAAACTATTTTCAATATAATAATGCTCATATATTCTTTGGTAATAATTCGGTCCATCATAAGAGTTTTCTATTTCTTTATGCAAAATATATACTATACTACTATCTTTAAAATACATTATTGTACTGTCAACTTTTATAACTGATCCATTTACTTTATCAATTTTTTTATTAATGAGTATTTCTTTATGAAATAATGATGTATCCACTATCTCTTTCTTAAAAGACTTTTTTATATAATTAACAGTGATAGTTGATTGGCTAAAAACAGCAATTGGAAAAAAAACGAATATTACAAAAAATTTCTTAACCATTTTCTTAATTATTATTTGTTAAAAATTTCAAAAATTTCAGATTCATACTAAAATGCATTCCATCTATTAGAGAATTATAGATTCCACCCCATTCTATATTTAATTCTTCTCCCATAATTTTTTTTGAAACAATTTGATGAGCTCTATTAAAGGCATTATAAATTTCTAAATTATTATCGCAAAAACCATTTTCAAAGATTAAATTATTATTTGGTTTAATATCTCTAAAATAATTAATTAAAGTATCAAAACTAGAATTGAAGTTATTATTAATCTCAGTAAAAAATAATTCCTTTTCCATAGAGAAGTATTCCACATCAGCATCTATCAATCTTGTTATTGTATCTCCAGACGCATTATTTAGGTGATTAATAATTATATTAATGCCATTGATTGATGCTGGTTTGAACACAATTGTATTTTTATGTTTCTCTAATGCATCTATAAGCATTTCGCGATTGGACGTAAAGTTAGCCAATATTGTATCTTTTATCTGAATATCATCAATGATGGATAGAGGAATCTCGCCTTGTTTTATATAGTTGTTTATAAACACATACTTGTCAAGAATTTCTGAGTGTTTTCCTTCTGTGTTTTCATAATTCTCACCATGATAACTTTCCATAAACAAATTATGCGCTGTTGTTACTTGAGAGTCAGTTTTGCTTGAAAATACATCTAGACCGGTAATATATTTAATAAGTTTAGCATGTCTTTTACCCCCACCATTTTGGTTTAAAAACATAGGATTTTGTTGAACTCTCAAATCTATTGCAGCACCCAAAGCATGAGAACTCGGACTATTTGTTGAACCTATGTATCTAATTCGTAACCCAGAATAATCTCCGCTATACTTATTTGTTAGCGAGGAATATAAACTTGGATTATCTGTTTGAAGTATTGAATCTGCTAAATGAACTATCATTCCAAATTCTTTTATAATATTCTTTATATTAGCATTAACTAACGTGTCCGAAGTAGATTTCACTTCATGCTTTATTAGCCATTCTAATGGCTCAACTCCATTATCAATAAAAAAATCATTATTATTCCAATCTTCAACAAAATCTTCATACCATTCAGATGTATTACCAGCGATAAAACCATTGAATTCATCTCTGTAACCTATCCAATCTAGAATTAATGGATCATTTACAATATTAAATGATGTATCAATCCTATGAGTCATTACTTTAACGCTGTCTTCAAATACTAGTTCATAAAGCATATCTTCAAGGGCTTCCCAACTTGTAAAATTTATATCACCTAAGGTAAAGGTCGTGGCCAACTTGTACGGCCCATTTTCAAACACCAAAGAATCACTCTTCGCTCCATTTAAATATCCATCCCATTCAAATACTCCTTCTTTATCTGCCTGCATTGAGGTTTCATAAATAATGTTATCATCTTTATCTGCTACAGTAAGATTAATTTTTAAATCTTCATTTGGATACTTATCTATAATAGGCTTACTATCATCAGTTAATTCATACTCTAATACTAGATTGCCAACTCCTGGTGCAAATTCTGAGTCAAAATCAACAATCTCAAACTCTATACTATCACCAATCGCAACCATCTCCCCTTCTTCCACCTCCTCAAAGATATGCCAGCCGCCTTCTGGGTTGTGGATGAAGTCCCATTGGTATTTCCAAAGTTCGGTGCCGGTTGAATAATCCATAAGATTGTCTGTATCGCTCTGTGGCAAAGTAAAGGAATTTTCTTCGGAAAAGGTGTGGCGGAGGTTGAAAACTCCGTGGCCCAGCTCATGCGCCACATCGCGGGTGGTGGCATCGGCGGTTACGAAGCCGTAGCGCGATTTGATGGGCATATAGCCGCGTACATCGCCGCCTTCGGTGATGCCGGGGATGACGAACAGGTAGGCCTGGCCCTGTTGTACGGGGTCGTACTGCATGCTGGCCAAAAACGATTCCCACACGGCGCGCATCTCGTTGCTGTAGTCGGTGTTGGGGCGCTCTATGAGGCCGTCGCCGTTTTCGTCCCAGTAGTTGATGTCCAGTGCGGGCAGGTATTCCACATCCCAGCTTACCACGGCCTGCCCGTAAATGTCGTTGAGTGCGTCTTCGAGCTGGCCTTCGGTGTAATTGAGCTCGTGGCCCACCGGTACTATTTTCAGTTCCAGTGCAAGGCGCTCATAAGCTGCCACACCTATGCCGCCGGCTATGGAGGCTTCTCCGGTGGTGGTATCGCGGTGGCACACAGCCAGCAAAATGTCTTCGTTTTCTGGCGGTGCCTGCAGGTTCAAAGTGTAGCCCGAGGCTGCATCGCCATCTGCGCTTACACCGGTGCCGCCCGACTGGTACTGGAAATCAAGTTCATCCGTGTCACTGTCGTTCACCTGCACGCGCAGCATGCCGGTTTCATCGGTCGATATGGCTTTCCAGCCAATATCGGTAACCTGCGTACCCATAGTCAGGTTTTGATAGCCTGTTGCGGGCGGATCGCGATAAGCATCCATGCCGTATTTCGACATGCTGTGGGGTACAAACTCAATTGGCCTGTCGCAGGCAATCATATCCTGCACCGGATCGTGGTCGGCGCCGCCTCCGGAACCGCCATCGCCATCACCACCCACATTAAAATGGTCATCTTCGGTCACCACCACCTCGGTGCCCGCACCATCGCTGATGTAGGTGGCACCTCCCGCGGCAACCATGGCCGTGTCCACATCGCCGCCATTGTACACGATCCAGGTGCTGTCGTTAATCTGCTCCAGCGAATCAATCGGGTTAACCACATTTACCGTGTCATCGGGCGTGGGTATGTCGCCACCTCCGGGACCTCCGCCTGGTCCGCCACCATCGTTGCCTCCGCCGTAATTGAACGTAACACTGTCGCCACGCATAGCGGTTACAGAGCCTGATGCCATTTTATTCAACAGGGTTACCTGCATATCCTCGAAGCGTGCCCTGATACTGACGTTGAACAGTGGCATATTAAGCCTGCCGCGACCGGAAAACTGCGTACCGTTTTGTGATTCTATCTCATCAATGGTCATGGGGAAAGAGCCCGTCCAAATCATATCCAATGGTTCCAGATCTTCGCGTAAAAACTCATCATCGATTTCCGGTGTTTCCAGTTGAAGGTTACATTCATTGTTGAGTGGCTCCAACTCGCTGGTGGTAAAGGTGCGCTCCATGGTGGGTTCGCTCATGTAGCCACCACAAACAGCCCTGACACGGTAGTTGTAGGCCGTAGAGGGCGACAGTGAGCGGATCATGGCTGTTTCGCCCACGGT